>JALNZD010000004.1 GCA_023229505.1 Bacteroidales bacterium
GCTTTTAACCCCAAGGCCTTGGATGATTATCAACAAAAATATAAAGAAAAGAAAATCAATCAACTAAAGAAGAGAATCGCTCAACTTGAAGCTGCTTGAAAAAAGAAGTTATATAAGAGTCATTGGTGATGTTTTGGAATTGTCATTCATATTACAGTCTGCGTTACGGGACGATGTCGCCGGAAAAGCTTGTAGAACAAGCCAAAGTGCTTGGCATAGAGGCATTGGGGATGACTGACATCAACAATTCCACCGGGGTGCTTGATTTCGTCAGACTTTGTAAGGAAGCAGGTATCTGGCCGCTGGCCGGAATTGAATTCCGCGATGGCGACACCCTTCTATATACCTGCCTGGCAATGAATAACGAAGGTTTCCGCGAGATAAACGAGTTCCTGTCCGGCCGGAACCTGGAGGGGACTCCCCTGCCCCGCCATCCGCCGGTTTTTCAGAATGTCTACGTCATTTACCCTTTCGGATCTGTTACCGGACGAAAATTGAAGGATCACGAAAAAATCGGCATCCGGCCGGAGTTTGTCCGCCAGTTGCTACAGACGGAGTTTTCCCATAACCAAAAGGGGTTAGTCGTTCAACATCCGGTGGTCCTTGAGAGCCCTGCCAGTTTCCTGCTCCATCAGAACCTGCGCGCCATCGACCACAACACACTCATTACCAAGCTTCAACCGGGTCAGACGGCATCCCGGCATGAGTATTTTGTTTCACCGGAGCGCCTGTCGGGAGCTTATCGCGACTACCCGGAAATCATCCTGAATACGGAAAAGATGATGGCATCATGCCAGATAGACTTTGATTATCAATCGGTTAAGAACAAGGAAACATTTACGGGCAGTCTCTACGATGACCGCATCCTGCTCGAGAAACTGGCGATGGACGGCCTGGAATACCGCTACGGTAAAACAAACAAAGAGGCCATCAAAAGGATAAGGCATGAACTGGAGATCATTTACAAGATGGGATTTTCGGCTTATTTCCTCATTGCATGGGACATTATCCGGTATTCCATGAGCCGGGGGTTTCATCATGTCGGAAGGGGCAGCGGAGCCAACAGTGTTGTTGCTTATTGTTTGAAAATCACAGATGTTGATCCCATCGACCTGAATCTTTACTTTGAACGATTTATCAACCCGAAGCGGACCAGCCCACCCGATTTCGACATCGATTATTCCTGGACCGAGCGGGAAACGGTGCAGGATTATATCTTCAAAAGGTACGGGCGGGAACACACCGCTCTGCTGGGGGCCATGTCCACCTTTAAAGGCCGTTCCATCCTGAGGGAGTTGGGAAAGGTATATGGCCTGCCAAAACAGGAGATCGATGATCTGACCAACTCGCCTTACACGGAAATCAATAAAAATGCCGTTACACGCCAGATTTACGAGATCGCGCGGATGATGGTCGATTTTCCTAACATCAGGAGCATTCACGCCGGCGGGGTGCTGATCTCCGAAAAGCCCATCACCTGCTACACGGCGCTGGACATGCCCCCCAAAGGGTTCCTCACTACCCAGTGGGATATGTATGTTGCTGAAGATTTCGGCTTTGAAAAGCTCGATATCCTGAGCCAGCGCGGTATCGGCCATATCAAGGAATGCTCTGACATTGTGGCTGAAAACAGGGCAATCAAAGTGGATGTTCACCAGGTCGAACGCTTTAAACGCGATCCCAAAGTTAAGTCACAGCTGAAGAACGGTGAAACTAACGGCTGTTTTTATATTGAAAGCCCGGCCATGAGGGGCTTGCTGAAAAAACTGAAATGCGATAACTACCTGACCCTGGTCGCGGCCAGCTCCATCATCCGCCCGGGTGTCGCCAAATCAGGCATGATGAAGGAATACATCCACCGTTTTCATCATCCCGATAAGTTCCGGTACATTCATCCCGTAATGAAGGAACAGCTGGAGGAGACTTACGGGGTGATGGTTTACCAGGAAGATGTGCTGAAGGTTTGCCATCATTTTGCCGGGCTTGACCTGGCCGATGCTGACGTGCTGCGACGGGCCATGAGCGGGAAATTCAGAAGCAGGAAGGAGCTTGACCGCATCGTGGATAAGTTTTTTCAGAATTGCCGCGAAAAGGGATACCCGGAAGAAATCACGAAAGAAGTCTGGCGCCAGGTCGAATCCTTTGCCGGTTATTCCTTTTCCAAGGCCCATTCAGCATCCTATGCCGTGGAAAGTTTCCAGAGCCTTTACCTTAAGGCCCATTACCCACAGGAATTCATGGTGGCCGTGATCAACAATTTCGGCGGATTTTACCGGACATGGGTATATTTCAATGAAGCCCGCCGGAGCGGGGCGAAAATACACCTCCCCTGCGTGAATAACAGCAACTATAAGACCTGTATAAGGGGCAGCGATATCTACATCGGGTTTATTCACGTCGACAGCCTGGAGCGCCAGATGGGACAGTCGATTATTTCGGAACGCGAAAAAAACGGGATGTTTGCCGGCCTGGATGATTTCGTGGAGCGGGTGAATGCCGGTCTTGAGCAGCTGATCCTGCTCATCCGTATTGGGGCCTTCCGGTTTACCGGCAGGTCAAAAGCCGAACTGCTCTGGGACGTCCACCAGTTGCTGCACCGCAGTCAGCCCAATGAACACCACCAGTCGCTCTTCCGGGCGCCTTCCAGGGCATTCGAACTGCCCCGCCTGGTGCACAACCAGGTGGAAGACGCCTATGATGAGATCGAGCTGCTGGGCTGGCCGGTAAGCATGACAGCATTCGACCTGTTGCAGACCCCGTTCCGCGGGGAGATCATGGCCAGGGACCTAACCGGCCATATCGGGAAAAAAGTGAGAATGGTCGGAAACCTGGTGACGATAAAGTATGTCCGCACAGTCAGGAAGGAAATCATGCACTTTGCAGCATTCCTGGATCATGAAGGAGAATTCTTCGATACGGTGCACTTCCCTCCTGCGCTGAGGACGTTTCCTTTTAAAGGCGACGGGGTTTATCTCATTTTGGGAAAAGTGGTGGAGGAATTCGGTTTCCCCAGCCTGGAAGTGGAAAAGATGGCAAAACTGCCGTTAAAACCGGATCCGAGAGGCAGATAGAGGAGTTTTAAGGTTTAAGTGTTAAGGTTTAAGTTCGGGTATTTTTTTATGTCTGTTATCAGAAAAGTGTCAACCTGAAAAAGAGATGAATTTCGTTTCAACCTATTGAAACAACAATTATTGCATAGAAATAAGTGGATATAATCCTATTCATTTCCTAAACTGTCGAGCTTCTTTTTGTAATCCGGGTCATTGGGATTCAAGTTGTAGGCTTCTGCATAACATATGCGAGCGTTTTGGATATCGCCTTTTTTACTATATGAAATGCCCATATTGTACCAGGCCTCGTGATAGTCCGGTTTTATTTCAACGGCCTTGCGGAAGGAGGAAATCGCTTCGTCATAACGCCCCCATTCATCCAACCAAAACGCAAGATTGTTATATAACTGATGACTTTGAGGTAAAGCTGATAATGCCTGCAAGTAAATAGCCTCTTTCTCTTTGGGATCTTTGGCGGCTGCAACTTTCAATTGCCACTGAAGCCAGTCGGTCGTATCAAAATCATCAGCCACTTTACCTAACTCGCTTTTTTCTTGGGCAGTACCTGTCAGGCCAATGCCCTTTCCGGCTTCTTCAAATTCATTGCGCAGTTTTTCGGCACGCTCTTTTGCCAGTTGTTCCAGCACATCATGTATCTTTGTAAGGCCAAAAAGGTCAATAAAGCGGAACATCAGCCGGTTGAATCCCCCGGTAACAACAAAACTGCCCCGATGTCTCGCTACTACATCTAAAATATCTTGGCGCGGGGTGCGTTCACTAACCAGACACCAGTACATTCGCTGGCAAGCGTCAATATGATTGAGGTAGTTCATCAGACTTCCGTCATTACCGCCATAGCCTATTACAATAGGTATATAGTTACTGAAAATACCGTTCAATGCTTTTTTCCATTGAGGCTTTATTTCTGCAATTTCGTCCTGGTCGTTCAGTGGATCCATGTATAGACCGGGATGTATTTTAACAATCAGAGGTCTTGTACTGCTTGGCCGCGCCAGGTGGGCTACATTTTCGTGGTTGCAAACCAAAGCGCGTTAGTTAGTAAATACCAATAGTGATTCTTCAGTCAGCGTGTCGAAGTTTGTTGTGATAACTACGTTGTGTTGTGTGCGTTGCAATACCTGGCTCAATATGGTATAGCCAAAACCGGGGTTACCTTTCTCTATAATACTGGTAATGTGGTGTATCCCATCATCGCGGTGGCCATCATAGCGTAGTCTGAATAGTTTGGAATAAAAAGCTGGAATATTGTTTTCATCAAAAGCCACTTCAGTTTTCCAATCGGCAATTCTTTGTTCGGAATGAAACTTAGGAAGTTCGCTATACCACTGCCGCGCAAGCATGGCTCCGCTTTCAATGCCAGATTCCACGCTGGCACCTGCACCTAATATAAAACAGATTTTATTGTCGGGATTGCGCAAAGTATCGCGTAAATGGTTGATTAGGACTTCGGTGGAAATAGTGGTTACAGGCATTTTCAGTTACTTATATGAGGTTTTTCGAATATTCCTTGTTTCTGGTTCTATATTGTCGTTAAAACATGACGTATAATATGGCTAAATGTACCACATATACTTATAATCCAGCGCCTGAATTATTATATATACTACAGACGGATGTTTGTGCGAATAAACATAACTCTACCTGAGTGGGATTCTTTATACATTAACGAATACATCCGTTTCTATAGTTAAATGTTGACTAATAGCGAATTGACGTGGTTAACTCTCTCAAAAGTACAATATTTAGATGTCCGAATTATCCTTCAGCATCTGTATTAATTAGTCACCGGAGCTATTTTCTTGTTTACCCGGGCTTTTTCGAAATATACAAATAGCAGGCAAATTCCCGCGTAAGCGGGAAACTCTTTCATGCCGCGCCGCTTTTGGTTAACATCACTAACAACGTCATCCCCGCGAAAGCGGGGATCCGCTTCAAGTACGAACCCTGATCAACCCGGTTCCTGTTGATTTAATCCTGCCGATGGCGGCCCCCGTGATGCCGCTTTCTGTCATTCGGTGAAGAAAATCCTAGTTGAATCTTTCTGGTGAGATGCCTTATTATTTGGCGTAAACGCTATTTTTATCTATATCTGATTATCTCAAAACAACCATGGTTTTTATCATAAATAAAAATCTCATACTGCAACCTGATATATCTTATTCTCTCTGTCCGCTGCATAGCTTAAAACTGCATAAATGTCGTCCTCCGTAAGCTCATCAAAATCTTTTAGAATCTCCGGAATTGTCATCCCGGAAGCTAACCAGCCAAGAATATCATTCACAGATATTCTCATCCCTCTGATGCATGGTTTACCGCCTCGTTTTCCTGGTTCTATTGTGATAATCTGTTTATAATCAATCATAATATTAACCTTTTTGCAAAGATACATCATAAAATTACGAACCCGGGTTTGAAAATAATAGAAATAGTGTCTAAAAAGAATATTTAGATTTCTTGCAGATTCACGCAGATCATTTCAAATCAGCACATTATAATCCGCGAAAATCAGCGAGAAATTCTTCCTGCCATACGATGTGAATCCGCTTTTTACCGCTTTCCACCAACAAAGGTGATCCTGCGTAAAGAAATATCAGCCGGGGTATGCTGAATGTCCCAGGTAGCTCCTCCATCGTTTGTGTGAAAGATTTGCCCATGCCCGGAAAAACCTTCTGACGTTATCCAAACCATGTTTTCATCCATTGCTGCGACCCCCATGTACATGGCCGACAATGCGCCATTAATGCCCGGTTGTTTAACCCAATCGCTATTTAGCCCGGATAGTTTGAAAATCATGTTATAATCGGTTGCAACCCATACTACCAGGTTATCTGCATAAGGGAAAATATCCGTATTACTGGCAATGCAAACACCGTTATTGTGATTGTACCCGATAGGAGTCGGTTTATTCACCCATGTTTTTCCTCCGTCTGTTGTATAAATGGCCTGGCTCGGACCCACAGCCCAGGCAAAATTGGCATCGACTGCATGAATGTCGATGAGCGCATTGGGCATATTACCGGTGGTAAGGCAGTCGGTCCCCTGCCTTTCCCAGGTAAGGCCTCCATCGGAAGTGTAATGGATCATTGCAACCGTATCGCCCATTCCTACAACCCAGACATGGTTTTCATCTGCAGCTGCCACCATCTGGTATTCATCTGAATAATCAATTGAGGCCTTTAGGGCTGTCCATGTATTTCCTCCATCTGTTGTTTTCAGGATCACTCCCTGGTCGGCTACAGCCCAGCAAACATCGTTATTCACAGGACAGATTCCCGATACAGATACATCCGGCAGTCCTGAACCTGATCCTTGACGGACCCAGGTTATACCTCCGTCTTTCGTTCTTAAAATCACCGGATAGCCGCTTTCAGAAATTCCGCCAGCCCATGCATTATTTTTATCTACGGCACGGATGTCCTGCAGGTATGCATCAGGGATCATCGTGGAATCGCCCTGTCTTTCCCAGCTGGTACCGCCGTTTGTCGTATGAATGATCGTTCCGAAACCATTGTGCGCATTCCCTGCCGCCCAACCAATTACTTCATTATCAGGCGGATTGTCGTTGTTTTTATTACAACTGGTCATGAATACCGGCACTGCAAATAATACCAAAATCATCAAGTTTTTATTTATCATGATTATAATGGATAAAGATTGATGTTGAATTAATTTTCAGAAAAGACCGGTTTGGTTGCCCACAAATATAAGAAATCCATCTGTAAAAATCAATTTTTTTCTTCACTCGGATGCCTGGGTAGATCCAACCCGAAAATCACCCAACCCTGATCAATCCGGTCCCCTGTGATGTGATCCTGCCAATGATGGCAGCGGTGATTCCACTTTCATCCATTCGGTGCAGAAAATCCTCTGCGTATCTTTCCGGTAAGGCAATCAACAGCCCGCCGGAAGTCTGGGCATCGCAAAGCAAAACTTTCCTTAGGTAAGACACTTTTTCGTCCCAGATCACAAATTTTTCAGCAAATTCAAGGTTATTGAGAGTTCCGCCCGGAATAATATTAGCTGCAGCCATTTCTTCTGCCCCGGGCAATAAAGGGACATCCGATGAAAAGATTTCAGCATCCACGCCACTGGCAGATGTCATCTCATATAAATGCCCCATCAATCCAAACCCGGTGATATCAGTGCATGAACTGACCGGAAAGTCTTTCATGATTTCTGCGGCTGTTTTATTAAGCATCATCATCTGGTCGATGGCAATTCTCCCCAGATTGCTATCAAGCACTCCCCTCTTCATAGCAGTTGCAAGAATACCTGTTCCAATTAGTTTGGTGAGGATCAGCTTATCTCCTGGCAGAGCGCCGTCATTCTTCAGGATTTTTCCAGGATGGATAATCCCGGTGACTGCCAGGCCGAATTTAGGCTCCGGGTCATCCACCGTATGACCGCCAATGATCTGGATCCCGGCTTCAGCCGCCTTATCGGATGCACCTTTCAATATCTGCTTAAGCACTTCCAATGGCAACCGGTTAGATGGGAACCCGACAATGTTCAAGGCAAACAATGGAACCGCTCCCATCGCGTAAATATCGCTTAGTGCATTGGCCGCTGCAATGGCACCGAATTCATAAGGATCATCAACCACCGGGGTGAAAAAGTCAAGGGTCTGGACAATAGCCTGGTCATCGTTGATCCGGTAAACTGCCGCATCGTCCGATTTATCATTTCCCACCAGGATATCCGGATGAAAACTTACAGGCAGGGATTGCAGTATTTCCTCCAGCGCCTCGGGACGGAGTTTGCAGGCACATCCCAGCCCATGGGTAAATTGGGTTAACCGGATTTCCCGCTCTTCTGCAGCTACAGGCTTATCCGACATCATGCGGCTTACTGCCCTGATTATCGAACCGGATGCATTTTCAATATCATCTTCATTGAGAAACCGTCCGGTAGAAAATCGGATAGTACCCATGGCAATTTCAAGCGGTACATCCATGGCTTTCAAAGTTGCTGAAATATTGGTTTCCCCTGCATGGCATGCTGCCCCGGCAGATGCTGCCACTTCTTCAGATAATTCAGATAAGATAAGGTTTGCTTCTATTCCGGGAAAAGAAAGGCTAAGGGTATTAGGTAGACGGCGTTCGGGGTGACCGTTAAGAACCACGTCCGGAATTGCTTCAGAAATCTTTTGATGAAGAAGATCACGGAGTTTTTTGGAATGCCCCATATTTTCATCCAGATCCCTGAGCGCCAATTCACAAGCCTTTCCAAGCCCGACGATCAATGCCACATTTTCCGTGCCGGCCCTTAAATTGTGCTCATGATCAGCGCCATGAATCAATTTTTCCAGCTTTACACCATCCCTGATAAAAAGCGTCCCAACACCTTTAGGAGCATAAAGTTTATGTCCTGCCACGGAAAGTAAATCGACATCCAGGTTATCAACCGGGATTTTCCCGGCCGATTGAGCTGCATCAGTATGAAAGAGAATATTATGTTTCCGGGCAAGAGCAACAAGCTGTGAAATAGGCTGAATGGTCCCTACCTCATTATTTGCATGCATGATGGTAACGAGGATCGTTTCATTGGTAATGGCTTTTTCCAGGTCATTAACCGATACCAACCCAGTTTCATCCACTGGAAGCCAGGTAATCCGGAAACCCTGAGTTTCAAGATATTTGCATACTTCCGAAACGGCAGGATGCTCTATACTACTGGTTATAATATGATTACCCTTATTTCTATAATTAAAGGCAACTCCTTTTATTGCCAGATTATTCGACTCACTTCCACCACTGGTAAAAATGATTTCATGATTCTTGCATCCCAGCAGAGCAGCAACCTTGGCACGGGCATTTTCCACAGCCATTCTGGCCCGGGCGCCGTAAACATGAGTGCTGGAAGGATTTCCAAAGATGCTTTCAAGGTATGGTCTTATGGCGTCTGCTACTTCAGGATGAACCGGCGTTGTGGCGTTGTAGTCGAGGTAGATCGGTAAGGGCATGATTGTTAGTTTCTGGTTTCAATTTCAAAGTTACTTTTAATTAAAATGATCCTGCCTTCCACAATAATAATTCAGATAGATTTGATTTGTTATTTTTACAATTGAAATGCTCTGGAACATTGAAACTTGAAACCTAGCTAATGCAAGAATTTGAAAATAAAGGAGATAAGCCCACCAAAACCGGCTTCGGTGAAGGAGTCAGGGATGCTGCCAGGATTAACCCTCATGTGGTCGGGCTGGGTGCAGATATTACAACATCTGTTGGAATGAACCTGTTCGCCATTGAGTTCCCTGAAAGGTTTTTCTCTCTTGGAATTGCAGAACAGAATTGTATCGGTGTGGCAGCAGGAATGGCCTTATCGGGCAAGATTCCCGTATTTTCAACCTATGGCGTATTTGCTGCCATGAGGACAACTGACTTTATCAGGATATCCCTTTGTTATAACAACCTTCATGTCATTATTGGAGGAGCGCATGCGGGGATTTCGGTGGGGCCGGATGGCGCCACGCACCAAGCCCTTGAAGACATTGCCATGATGCGTGTTCTCCCCAATATGACCGTCATTTCCCCATGCGATGCCACCCAGGCAAGAATCGCCACCATTCAGGCCATACAAGAGCTCACCGGTCCGGTTTATATCCGGTTTGGAAGGGAAGCCGTACCTGATTTTACGGATGTGAATCAGAAATTTGAAATTGGAAAATCGGAATTGATGTACGATGGTAACGATGCAACCATTATTGCCACGGGACACCTGGTTTGGGAAGCCCTGCAGGCAGCTAAGGCATTGAAAGAAAAAGGCATACGGGTGAGGGTGTTGAATATGCACACCATAAAACCTATTGATAAAGGGGCTATTATCAAAGCCGCCCGCGAAACCGGAAGGATCATCACTGCTGAGGAACACCAGGTAACAGGAGGTTTAGGGGGTGCGGTTGCAGAAGTTATAGCAGGGAATTTCCCCGTGCCGGTTCATTATGTCGGGATGCCCGACTGCTTCGGTGAGTCAGGAAGCCCAAGGGAGCTTATGGAAAAGTATGGGCTTACCAGTCAGTCTATACAAAAAATCATTCTGGAAAGCCCGGATATTCGATCCTTGTAAGATATAAACCTTTGGCAGGGACTGATTCCCCTGCACCCGAACGTTTTTTGCTTTCTATAATCCGTCTTAAATCTTCGATCGAAATTTTTTGCTGCCCTAGATCAAGGAGGGTCCCAACAATTGCCCTCACCATGTTATGAAGAAAACGGTCAGCTGTAATAGTAAAAATCAGGCGGTGGTCAGATAAATCCCAATTTGACCGGATTATCTTGCAGATATTAGTTTTTCGATTTGCATTAGGCTTCGAGAAGCTTGTAAAATCATTGTATTCTTTCAATATATCAGCCCCTGCGTTCATCAAACCGATATCTGATTTCTGAGGAACAAACCATGAAAACTCATTTAAAAATGGATCCTTTCGGGTATGGATGTGATATTCATAGGTTCTGGAGATGGCGCTGAACCGGGCATGAAGGTCTTGAACGACGGGAAAGATGTTGTATATCAGGATATCTTCCTCCAAATAACGGTTTAACCCGCGTGTAAGTTCATTCAGCTCCTCCCGGCTTTTCTCTTCCTCCAAATCAAAGTGTGCATAAAACTCCCTGGCATGGACGCCGGTATCAGTCCTTCCGCAACCAGCCATATTAAAATCCATTGACCATATTAACCGTATCGCTTTGGTAATAACCTCCTGAACGGTTAAAGCATTATCCTGGATCTGCCAGCCATGATACCTGGAGCCGTTATAAGCAAGCTTGATGAAATACCGGTAAGACATCTTATCTAAAATCGGTTCAAATTTAAGGCTTTCCTGCTTTTTTAACTAATTGGTATAGTAATTTAATATTTTTGTGTTATCATTTTAAAATTCGTGTTACTATGAATATAAAACGATTTGGTGTATCATTGGAAGATGATCTCCTTCAAGCGTTGGATGAATTTGCTGCAAAGAATAAATTTCCTAACCGGTCACAGGTAATCCGTCACCTGATCCGGAAGAATCTTGTTACGCAGCGATGGGAAGGAAACCAGGAAGTTGCCGGAGCCATTGTATTGGTATACGATCACCATAAGCGAGACCTGCAACATAATTCCACGCAAATCCAGCATGATTTTCACGACCTGATCCTTTCGGTACAACATGTGCACCTCGATCATCATCATTGCCTTGAAACCATTGCTGTTAAAGGAAAATCGGACAAGCTGACCGAATTGGCCAACCAGTTAATCGGGCTTAAAGGGATTTTTCATGGTGAATTAGTGATGAGCGGAATGTGATTAGTTCTGAGTTCTGAGTTAATAAAATAGTCTATGAAATTAATTATTATTTTCAGTATGATTATGATAGCAAATTCTATTATTGGGCAGGTTGTTTCCGATAAGAAGGAAAGCATACAAGGCTTTTCCGAGGAGCAAATTTCACAAAAAGATAGCACGGGTTCCCATTCTAATGAAAATGCAGGAGTCGTATTTTCCAATTTCCCCATTCACCCGGAAGATTACGCAATTGATATCCGGATGATGATGACTAAAGTCATCGAAAAATACGGGTATGAAGAATGGAGGCTTGTGGTTTTGACCAGCGAACTGCATGGTCATCTGGGCGTTTATGCAATAATCGGCGCCAAGATGGGTTTGTACGCCAGGGAAATCCTTAATGCCGGACATGATGAACTGATCATCATTACAAACGCAGGGTCTAAACCTCCAATCAGTTGTTTGAACGATGGCTTGCAGGTCAGCACCGGCGCCACCCTTGGTCATGGGCTGATCAGCATCAGGGAGGTTAATACTGCAGGCCCGGTTGCTGATTTCACCTGCGGGGGAAAGACAATAAGAATAGCTCTTAAAGAGATCATTTATAAAGAAATAGAAGGCTCAATAAAAGAAGCAATCAAGGTATCAGGAGGACTGACAGCCGAATACTGGCAAAGGATCCGGGAACTGGCCCTTGACATCTGGCTTGAATACGACAGGAATGAGATCTTTGAAATAGAGGAAGTTAAAGGAAACTAAAGAGGAACCAAATTAACAATCGAACAATCGAACAATTTAATTTAACAATTATCGAATGCTCCAATTCTTCACAGGTATCCTGATGTCCTCAGTACATGTGGTTACCGGTCCGGACCACCTGGCAGCGGTCACTCCACTGGCAATTGAAAACCGTAAAAAAGCCTGGCATATTGGATTTTTCTGGGGATTAGGCCATGTTTTGGGAATGTTGATGATTGGAATGTTGTATATAGCTTTCAGGGAAGTCATTCATGTAGAAAAAATTTCCGGATACAGTGAATACCTGGTTGGCATTGTTCTGATCGGAATAGGAATCTGGGCAATTATTAAATCGCTGAAACATTTTCATTCTTATCATGTTCACCCTCATTATCATGCAGTGCCGTCCCCACAGATCCATATTCACCGGCATGAACATGAAGATGAATTTGAGCATTTTCATGAACATCAGAAGACAAACAGGCAGAATAGCGTTACGGCACTCCTAATCGGAACCCTGCATGGTTTTGCAGGAATTTCACATTTCCTCATAATCCTGCCTACGTTGGCACTGCCCAGTATGCATGATTCAATTATCTATCTTTCTGGTTTTGCATTTGGAACAATAATCACGATGGTTTCCTATGCACTGATTTTAGGCCTGGTTGCCCAAAGGACTGCTGATTTCCCTAAGTCAAAAGTTTTCAGGAACATACGGATCATTGCTGGTTCCCTGGCTATTGCAGTTGGCATTTGGTGGCTGATCTGAACTTAATCCTTCCAGGATAACCGCTTTTTAATCCTGTATTCCGAAGGTGTCATGCCCGTAACCTTCTTAAACAAGCATTAAAAGAAGATTTTGATTGAAAGTGTAAAATTATATAGTAAGAAGATAGTCTGTTCCTTACTCCACAATACCTAACGGTTTGGTTTCAGCCCATAACCCCCTGGTAAAGTCAGGAATTTCAAGCATCTGGCTCTTATTTCTTACGGATATTTCGCTTAGTTCAACAATGCTTGACCAGGCGGCTGCATCATAAACATTCTCGTCGAGGGGAAGGCCATTCCGGAGGCAATAGATCAGGCGCCAGTCCATGATGAAGTCCATCCCGCCATGACCGCCGACTTCCCGGGCCATCTCCCCTACTTTTTTGACTAAGGGATGTTCATATTGAGCCAGGAGCTTTTTGTACTCGTCTTCAACCAGCCATTCGTGGGCATTGGGTTCCAGGGCGATCTGTTCCACCGGCCATTTCTGCGCAATTCCGCCCGTTCCGCTGATCATATGGATCCGGCTGTAAGGCCTGGGACTTGTCGTGTCGTGCTGGATCATAATGGTTTTACCATTTGCTGTTCGGACAAGTGTTGTATTCATATCACCCAATTCATAAGCTTGCTGATATTCGGGCGAGTTTTCCCCGAATTTATTTTTTGCATATAAGCTCATTCCAACCTGGTTGGTAGATATGGAAGTCAGGTATTCCATCCGGTCGCCGCGGTTGATACCCATGATCTGGGCAACCGGGCCAAGGCCATGAGTCGGATAAAGGTTGCCATTATGATTCATACTGTATTTAAGCCTCCACATGTTATAATAGCCATTTTCCTCATCGAATTTCAACCAGCGCAGGTCATGGATATAAGCACATTCAGCATGCATGATTTCGCCAAAGACCCCCTTTCGGGCCATATTTAAAGTTGCAAGTTCAAAGAAATCATAGCAACAGTTTTCCAGCATCATACAATGTCGTTGTGTCTGTTCTGCTGTATCGACGAGCGACCAACATTCTTCAAGTGTAGTTGCACCGGGAACTTCAATGGCCGCATGCTTTCCATTCTTCATTGCATATACTGCATTAGGGGTATGCAAGTACCACGGAGTGCAGGAATACACAAGGTCTATATCATCTCTTTCACAAAGTTTCATCCAATCATCTGGTCCGGCTGAAAAGCCAATTGGTTGAGGTAATCCAAGATCTTTCACATTTTTTTGAGCCTGAAGGACCCTATCGGGCAATATATCACAAACCGCGGTAATTACTACACCGTCCACGCTTAGCAATCTACTTACCGCTTCCATCCCTCTCATTCCCAACCCAATTACCCCAATACGGACTTTTCCCAATGGCTTACAAGTAAGCCCCATCACGGTTTTTTGACCTGACGGCCTGTTTGGGGTAATTCCTGGAATGGCTGAAGCGTATCCGCTGATTCCTTTCAGGCCTAAGCCAAGAGCCGCTGCACCTGCCGCAGCAATGCGGATAAAATCCCTACGATTTGTTCCTTTAACGGACATAATAGTATTTTTATTTGTTATTAATAACTTTGTAAATTTATAAAATGTTACTTGAGTATTATTGAAAAAAGTATGAAAGAAAAAACAACATTGACCGCTGTAAAAACATATGGTATTCTGCTTATTTTTGGTTTATCCTTCATACTGTTAAACGGATGTCAGAGAATTAGCCCTTCAACGTTGGACTATCCCATAAAACCTGTAGCATTTACTAATGTAAAGGTATCCGACAATTTTTGGGCCAGGCGGATGTTAATCAATCACGAAGTTACTATCCCGATCGCTTTCCGGAAGGCACAAGAAACTGGCAGGATTGACAATTTTCTAATTGCCGGAAAACAAGTTGAGGGTAAATTTTGCTCACCATACCCTTTCGATGATTCAGATGTATACAAGAATATAGAAGCAGCATGCTATTCGATGCAGATTTATCCAGACCCAAAACTCAATGCCTATCTCGACTCATTAATCGGCTATATTGCTGCTGCGCAGGAAAGTGACGGATATCTGTATACAAACAGGACTATTGATCCGCAAAATACACATGAAATGGCAGGAAAGCAACGGTGGGAAAAAGAAGAAGAGAGTAGCCATGAACTTTATAATGCCGGCCATTTATATGAAGCTGCTGTAGCCCATTACCAGGCTACAGGCAAACGGACATTACTCGATGTTGCTATAAAAAATGCAAACCTTACCGACAGTTTGTTTGGTTGGGGAAAAATCGAGAAAGCACCTGGTCACCAGGAAATTGAAATCGGTCTTGTAAAGCTTTTTCGTGTTACCGGTGAAAGAAAGTACCTTGATCTCGCAAAGTTTTTTCTTGATGTGAGGGGATCAGGCGGGGATGAATATAACCAAATGCATAAAAAAGTAGTAGAGCAGGATATTGCTGTCGGACATGCGGTGAGGGCTCAGTACATGTATGCGGCGATGGCCGATATAGCAGCTCTTACGGGAGAAAAGAAGTATTTGAAAGCAATAGATACGTTATGGTCAGATGTGGTATCAGGGAAAACGTATATTACAGGAGGCATAGGTTCGGCCGGGAGCTACGAAGGGTTCGGAGAAGCCTATGACCTTCCCAATATGGAGGCTTATTGTGAGACCTGCGCGGCCATTGCTAATGCATTATGGAATTACCGGATGTTTTTATTCCATGGTAAATCCAAATATTTTGATATTTTCGAGAAAGTCCTTTATAACGGCTTGCTGTCAGGTGTTTCTTTAAACGGTGATCAGTTTTTTTATCCAAATCCCCTTGCTTCAAAGGGCCAATATACCCGCAAACCATGGTTCGGTTGTGCCTGTTGTCCGGTGAATATTACCCGTTTCCTGCCATCAATCCCTGGTTATATTTACGCAGTTGATAGGGATAAGCTTTTTGTAAATCTTTTTATTGGTAATGAAGCTGAAATTAAGATCGAAGGGCAAGATATCAGACTTGGGCAATCAACCGACTACCCTTGGGAAGGTCAAATCAGGTTAAAGCTAAATACATCGGAGCCTTTATCCTTCAACATGATGGTCAGGGTTCCAGGTTGGGCCAGGAATGAGGCGTTTCCGACAGATCTGTATTATTTTGTTGATGAATTCAAAGAACAACCAAAGTTTTTAGTTAATGGAAAAGAATTGAAGGTTTCTCAAATAGATGGCTATGCTTCTATTGAAAGAAAATGGGAAAATGGCGATGAAGTTATTGTTGAATTTCCTATGATGCCCAGAAGAGTCAAATCGAACAAACTGGTCAAAGCCAATGAAGGGCGTGTTGCTTTGCAACGCGGGCCTATTATTTATTGTGCTGAAGCGATTGACCAAAAATTGCCCGGTGTTATGAACCTCATATTGGATGACGATGCAGAGGTACATTATGATTATCAAACAGGTTTGCTCAGCGGGGTAGGCACCTTAACCGGTACCATTAATGCTGCTTATGAATCGGAAGCCGGAATTGTCAGCCTTGTACCACAGGAGTTCAGGGCAATACCCTATTATGCATGGGCTAACCGCGGTTCCGGTGAGATGACAGTCTGGTTTAAGGATGGTTTTGTTCAGGATTTCTAACCCTTGGTCTTTAACTTTTCAATCAGGTCTTGTGCCGCCTTGAGTTTATCGATTATCTTTTCTTTTTCGCGCAAATCTTCTGTTATATCCACTCCGATGCTTAAGCTCCCTGTTATATTCTCGTTAAGATCCCGGGTCCTTACATTAAACCACCTGATCATTTTTTCTTCCTTGTATTTGGTTAAAATCAGGTTGTTGTAATGAGTATGAAATTCAAAATCAAGAATTTCGATAAATGCGCCCTGAACTTTATTGTACTCTTTTGGAGGAATAAAAAACTCAAACCAGTCTTTACCCATAACTTCATCTTCCTCGTAACCAGTTAATTCAAGAAAAAACGGATTGATAAACTCTACATGTCCCATACGGTTAAGGTCAACAACTATGACATCTGCTTCATAAATCAGGTTTCGCCATTTTTTCTCCTCTTCGTAGATTATATTATTTTCAAAGACATTTTTCAGTAAATCGGCATATGGGATAAAATTCAAAATCAGGTAAAACAGGAAAATTGTAAAAGGAAGCAAGTAGATCGAATTTATCGGGCCAAGGTCAACAATCTGATCGAATAAGCCTGCGAACAAGATCAACCCTAATCCTGTAAAAAATATGATAACGGTTTTATAACTGACAGAATCTAATCTTTTAACGATTAAAAGAATAGTTGAGATGGCAAACATTAAAATAGTCATGTCAGTAATTGCCCTCCACCAGGTAAAACCTTTACTGATCAATGGAATATTGCCATCAGACAAATCACTAAAGTACCGTGCTTGATTATTGCCAAATAAAATATTATCAGGTATGATCAGGCTCAGGATCATCAAAAAACCAATCATTGAAACATGCAATAAAATGATCAATTTCTTTGTATGCTCCAGGAAATAAAAAATTACACCAAGCATGAAAATGAAAACAGCCTGGGTCAATAATAACTGACATCTCAATAGGGTCAAATGATGATCTGCTATGCCAAAAGGTTCAGAGCATAATATAATTACGCTAAAACGGAGAAAAACAACAAAAGAAAGTATTAAACTAATGAGAGCCAGAATATTACCCCTTTTGACAAATGATAGAACAAGTTGAAGAAAGCACGTAAAAAGCGATATTGAAGCGAACGCGGTATATAATACCGAAACGGTTTTCATTGAGATAATAATATGAAAATTGTGGCAAAAGCTTAACAAAAATAAACAAATCAATGACAAAAGTCAAAATTTATATAAACAATTTTCTTATTCTTTAGCGCAGAATGCTGATATCCCCCATCATTTTCTTTCCGGACCAGCATTGGAAAAATCAAGATTAAATACTTTATGAGCAAATATTTTTAATTTTACTGAAATTTTTATAACGATCGGATAAGTCATACATTCCCTAGGATTGAGATAAGATGGCAATCCGGTCCGAAAAATAATACACATGAAAACTTTAAGAACAATCACGTTTTTGATTTTTATTTCCATGATTATTCTTTCGGCCGGATGTACGTCACCAGAGGGTGGAAGAAGAAACAAGAAAGGTGAACTTAAAGGGACCATTTCCATTTCAGGAGCTTTTGCTCTTTACCCTATGACTGTTAAATGGGCAGAGGAATTCCAGAAGCAAAACCCTGCTGTAAGAATCGATATATCGGCAGGAGGAGCAGGAAAAGGCATGACAGATGTCCTCTCAGGAATGGTTAACCTGGCCATGTTCTCCCGTGAAGTCAGTCAGTCCGAAATTGACCAGGGGGCATGGTTCATAGCCGTGACAAAAGATGCTGTTTTACCTACCATCAGCAACCAAAACCCTGTTCTTGATGAAATATTAAAAAAGGGATTTACACAGGAAATTTTCAAAGAAATTTACCTTAGTGGAAACACTCACACCTGGGGCAAATTTCTCGAATTTCCCGATCAAAATAAAATCAATGTTTATACCCGTTCAGATGCATGCGGTGCTGCTGAAATATGGGGAAAATACCTGGGAAAAAACCAGGAAAGCCTTCTTGGGGTTGGCGTTTTCGGTGATCCCGGCATTGCAGATGCGGTTAAAAATGATAAATACGGGATTGGCTTCAATAATGTGATTTATGCCTATGATATCAAGTCGCGTAAGAAATATGAAGGCATGGAAATCATCCCTATTGATTTTAATGGTAACCGGTTGATTGATGCTGAGGAAAACTTCTACGGAAGCCTTGATACTATTATGCTTGCCATTCAAACCGGCAGATATCCGTCGCCACCTGCACGTGACTTATATCTTGTCTCCAAAGGCAAACCAACCGATCTTGTGATCATTGCTTTCCTTGACTGGATACTTTCTAATGGTCAGCAATATGTACACGAAGGGGGCTATGTGCAGCTCCCTGATGAGAAGATCAAAAACGAAAAATTAAAACTCAAATAAGCTTGAGCAGGTATAGAATTGGGCGACATCTAAGAAGCAGGCTGCACCTGATCTGGATGATGATCGGTCTTATAATGGTCATTTTCCTTCCTTTCTTTCTGGGAGTCGGGCTTTATATAAAGTCTACCCTCCTTTTGGAAGACCAATCGCTTGTTGACCTTCTGTTCTCAAGCGACTGGCGGCCATTGTCCGGGAAATTCGGCTTTTTAGCTTTTGCCGTCAGTTCTATATGGGTGACTGTATTATCCCTTTTAATAGCCGGACCTATATGCCTGCTAACTGCAATTCACCTGACACAATATGCCAAAGGCTGGGTCCTTCGCATCATGCACCCGGTTATTGATATCCTGGCAGGGATACCTTCCGTAATTTTTGGTGTTTGGGGAATACTCGTTATTGTACCCTTCATTTCACATTATGTAGCTCCTTTTTTTGGAGTCAGTTCATCAGGATATACTATTATCACCGGCGCAATTGTTCTGGCTGTTATGATCATTCCTTTTGTCCTGAATATTCTTATAGATGTATTTAAGACTGTTCCTGATGAGCTTAAAGAAGCTTCGCTTTCGCTCGGTGCCAGTCAATGGCAAACGATCAAACTGGTGTTGCTCAGGAAAGCTTTTCCGGGCATTATTTCCGCTTTAGGGCTGGGCATTTCCCGTGCATTCGGCGAAACCATTGCCGTTCTGATGGTTGTTGGAAATGTGGCTAAAATACCGACCGGGATATTTCAGCCGGGGTATCCCCTGCCAGCACTTATCGCAAACAATTACGGGGAAATGTTATCGATTCCAATGTACGATTCGGCACTGATGCTGGCCGCGTTGATCCTGTTCTTCGTGGTATTGGTGTTTAACTTTTTATCACGACTAGCCATTGTAAGGCTTGAAAAACAGACGAGCTGATGAGGAAGTTCAGATTCATAGAAGAGAAATTTTTCAGGGTTTTGATGTTCATTTCAACTAACCTGATCGTGATCATACTTCTCCTGATCATTTTCAGTATATTATATAAGGGCTTACCGTCACTTTCCTGGCAAATGATTTCTCAAACCCCAAAAGGCGGCTTTTATTTTGGTAAGGAAGGCGGGATCCTGAATGCAATAATCGGCTCCCTGTATCTTTCAATCGGCGCCACACTGCTGGCTGTTCTTATCGGGTTGCCGGTAGCATTATTAATGAATGTCATCCTGGTGAAGCATAAAAAACTTATCAATATGATCAGGTTTTTACTGGACCTGCTCTGGGGAATACCTTCTATTGTTTATGGTGCTTTTGGATTTACGATCATGATCTATTTCGGGCTAAAAACTTCTTTGCTGGCAGGTATTATCACTGTAACGCTATTCATCATTCCAATCATGGTCAGGGCCATGGATGAGGTTTTAAAAACTATATCCATCGGGTTATTGGAAACATCCTTGTCACTGGGATCAACTCATTCAGAAACTGCTTTCAGAGTATTCCTGAGACAGGCTTCTCCAGGACTTGTCACAGCCATCCTGTTATCATTCGGAAGGGCAATAGGTGATGCGGCATCAGTGCTTTTCACAACCGGATATACCGATCATATCCCTACTTCACTCATGCAGCCCACGGCAACATTACCGTTAGCCATATTTTTCCAGCTTTCATCACCTATTGCAGAAGTTAAGGACCGGGCCTATGCCTCCGCCGTTATCCTAACGGTAATCATTCTCATCATCAGTATCCTGGCAAGGTTATATTCTAAAAGGTATCAGAAACACAAAATTAATTTCTGACATGGATAAAGGTGTCAAAATACTTATCAAAGATCTCGATCTGTACATCGGGAAACAACATATTCTGAAGAATATCAATGTTGTTATTCCTGAAAAGAAGATTACCGTCATACTGGGCCCTTCGGGCTGTGGAAAAACCACCCTGATGAAAAGTATGAACCGGCTTACCGATATATACCCGGACGTGAAGGTAACCGGACAGATCTTTATTAATGATGATGATATCCTTCATACCCAGATGGATATTACAAAACTCAGGCAGAAAATGGGTCTCCTGTCTCAGCGTCCTTACCCCCTTCCAATGAATATTTATAACAATATCGCTTATGGATTAAGGATCAGTGGAAGGAGAAAGAAAAGATTTCTGGATAAGCGTGTTGAACATTATCTCAGGGTTGCAAATTTATGGGATGAAGTGAAAGACAGGCTGAGGGACCCGGCCTCTAAATTGTCAATCGGCCAGCAACAACGACTATGCCTGGCGCGCGGCCTTGCAGTTGACCCTGAGATCATTCTTGCCGATGAGCCGACTTCTGCTCTGGATCCCATATCCAGCCAGGCTATTGAAGAGAAATTCATCGAGCTCAAAAAGAATTATACCATCATCCTGGTAACCCATATCCTGCGTCAGGCCAGGAGGATTGCGGATAACGTTATCTTTATGTATATGGGAGAAGTAATTGAACAAGGCACTGCAGACCAGGTGTTTAATCATCCGAAGGAAGAAAAAACCAAATCCTATCTAAAAGGGTTATTCTATTAAATTTTATTTATTCTTGAATCCTTAAATTTTAAACTGATGAAAAAAGTACTGATATTTTTTATTTTCGGACTGTTAATCATTTCACAAACGAAAGGACAATTTACGCTGAAAGGAGAATTCAGACCCCGTTTTGAATACCGGGGAGGCTATGGGGAAATCCTTTCGAAAGATGAAAAACCAATTTTGACAATTTCTCAGAGAAGCAGACTATCGGCTTACTATCAGACCGGGATTTTCTCATTCGGGTTTGGAATCCAGGATGTCAGGGTTTGGGGGGATGATGACATGTATTCTTCAACCGGCGTTACCGGGAGTAAGTCCAGTATCGACCTGAATGAAGCATGGTTGGGGATTAAACCTTATCAGAATGGATTGATTAAAATTGGCAGGCAATACTGGATTTATGAAGATGAGCGGTTACTTTCATCGCGTGGATGGAATCAAAGCGAAATTAAGTATGATGCAGTCCTTTTCCAGCATATCCAGGATAAATTGCAATTTGATGTGGGACTATCCTGGAATAACTTATCTGAAAAAAATTATTATGATGAATATACCAGCGCTAAGATGAAATCATTGAATTTCATATACCTGAAAAAGGGCATCACAAACTGGCTTAATGTTTCGGTAATGGCCCTTGCGTCTGGGTTTACTGCTACTGACACGACACCTGATATAAACTGGCAAGGAACTTATGGCGGTTACCTGGGGATAAAAAAAGGAGGGCTTAGTGCCATGGTCAGTGGTTTTTACCAGAATGGGAAAAACAGGAAAGGATTAGAGACCAGTGCTTATATGTTTGCCATCAGCGGTGATTATATTTTTAAGAAGGCCTTTTCAATTGGTGCAGGAATTGATTACCTGTCGGGTAATGATCAGAAGAAAATCAATTATCCCGATTATGGGGAAAAGTCTCATTCTTTTGATAATCTTTATGGAGTCAGGCACAGGGTTTTTGGGCACCTGGATTTATTCAATAATCTGCCAAAAGCTACCGGTGATGGCGGGATTATGGATATATTCCTGAGATTAAAATGGAATCCGGTAACCAATACAACACTCGCTGCAGACTTTCATTTTTTCAGCCTTGAGAATAACGTGATTGATGCATTGCCTCCCATGCAAACCAGTTACATACCAAAAGGACTCGGACAGGAACTCGACCTCAATATTTCATGGGATATCAGCAAAATAGTGAATTTGAAAGGAGGTTATTCTTGCTATCTCGTTACAGATTCCATGGAAAAACTCCAGGGAATTGAACCCGGTAACTCGAGGTTTCCTTCCTGGGTTTGGGTGATGATAACTGCAAAACCTGTTTTCCTCGAGAAATAAAAAAGGCCGCCTGATTCACCAGGCAGCCTTTTTTATTTATTTATTCATAATTATTTGGGTAGTTTAGCACCTTTGGCAATGATGTACATCTGAACACTAAAGTTCTTTGTCTCGCCCTGAATAATCTGGAATTCGGTCAATGCCGGGCTTCCCAGGCCACCTGATCCATACCATCCGACAAAGTCTCCTGATGACCAAGTAGCACCATTGTCAATATCTTTCCATACATCGAGGTAATAATTGCCAGGAAGCACATCAACCATCGAAAAAGTAACAGAAGCGCCTGAACCAATAGCACCCACAAATTTGATGGGCTGGTTCCAATTCCAGTTATCCAGCGTTGTATAAATGCTGACCTTAGAGTTGGAAAGATCACCACTAACACCTGCCGGGAAATAGGCTGTACCATTAATGGTCGTGACGGTGCTTACAGCAGTGACCGTAAGGGTGCCTGAACCGGTGGCTGTGCCTCCTTTACCATCCGTGACCGTAACAGTAACTGAATAAGTACCTGCCTGGCTGGGTGCAGTCCAACTGACTGAAGCGCCAGCCCCGTTGATGGCACCACCGTTTGGGGTGTAAGCATACGTCAAGGCATCGCCATCCGAATCAGTTGCTGTAACAGTTACGTTAACGGAGCCACTGGCCGCGATGCTGGAAGGATTAACAGCAACTGATACAATTACCGGATTGCTGTTATCTTTTTTGCAGCCAGGAAATAGGACTGCGAGAGCCAGGAAAAAAATGCCTGTCAATGTTGTAATGAGTAAGACTCTTTTCATAGGTTTAAGATTTAAATTTTAAGTGGGTAAAGATAAAAAGAAAATGACGATTCTGTAAATAAATTGCAAAAATTATTCTCCAAGTGCTTGTTTCAGGAATTGAACCCTTTCAAATGCAGCTATATTTTCATGATGTTTCGTTAATTTTCCTTTGAAATCGTCGATTTTTTCATAACCTTTCCAGGTCATCCATTTCTGCAGATCACTGATCATCGTATCAATATAACCGAGCCCATTGATATATAATGTTGAGCATACCTGAACTGCTGATGCACCGGCTAATATCATTTTAATCATGCCACTTCCGTCATGAATCCCGGTATTTCCGGCAATATCACATTTAACGCGTGTGGAGAAAAGGGATACCCAACGAAGAGGCTGGCCCATTTCCTGCGGGCAGCTCAAATAATTCGGCCGGGTGATTTCTTCCGTATCAATGTCAATATCCGGCCTGTAAAAACGGTTAAATACAACCATGCCATTGACTCCGGCCTGACAGAGGCGTTTGGTAGTATTAAATGCATTGCTGAAGAAAGGGCCGATTTTTATTGCAATTGGAATATCGACATTCTTCCTTACCTCCTCGACTATTTTAACATAAAGATCTTCGATTTCGGCACTGGAGGTTCTTTCATCTTTTGGCACGATAAAAACGTTTAACTCCAGACCATCCGCGCCGGCTTCAACCAATTCCTTCGCATAACGGGGCCACTCGGTGGCGGTGACACAATTAATACTGGCGATAATCGGGATATTGGTTTGTTCTTTTGCTCCATGTATCAGTTTAAGGTATCCTTTGATCCCATGCTCCTTTGAATGCTGACTTATGAATTCAATCGCTTCAGGATACCAGAAGTAACTCTCGTCCTGGTCTATCAGCCGGTTGGGATCTGCAATAAATTGTTCCTCAAACAGTGATTTCAAGACGATGGCGCCTGCGCCATAGTCGGCACATTTTTTAATATCTTCGACTGTACTGGTTATTCTTGAACTACTGACAATTAGGGGGTTGCGAAGCTTAAGCCCCATATAAGTCGTTGAAAGATCCATGCTATATCAGTTTTAAGTTTTAAGTTGGTCTTATTTCGGTGTTGAACAAATTTAACAGATAATCCTTCATGTATTCGAATGCTTTTTGTAAATTATTTTCCGCTTTTTCAGAAAAACCTTCCCGGAACTCCCATTGATATCCTTTGATATGCAACAAATACACTTTTGGGCATTTTCCGAATAAATCCGCACATAACTTCACGATATACCCTGGTGAGGCAGCATGAGTTGTGAAAGATACTTCATTTTCCCCTGTTACCTTTGTTAATATAAAATCATCAATTTCTTCTGTTGAGGCATCAGCAAAAATTACCAGATCTTTTTCTGAAATAACTTCTGCATCTTCGATATTCAATTGGTAATTTGAGTCAAATGTTATGCCTGGCAAACCAGATTTTTTAGACCAATCTTCCAGTCTTCTTGCCAACTCGATGCCAAGCCCGTCATCTTCCCGGCCGGGATTACCAAAGCCGTATATGAGTATTTGAAAGAACGCTGTCAATGTTTATGTCCGCTTCCTGTCAAGCAGGTTATTATCTTTATCAAAAAGTGAAATATCAAGAGGCATCTGACCCAATGCATGCGTAGCACAACTCAGGCAAGGATCATAAGCCCTGATAGCCACTTCAACGGCATTCATCATCGGTTCGGTAATCTGAGTTTTACCATTCATCCATGATTTAGCCACATGGTTCACTGAACGGTTCATCGGCTCATTGTTATGTGTGGTTGAAACGATAAGGTTGGCCATAATGATCTGGTCATACTCATTGATCTTGTAATGATGGAAAAGGGTACCACGGGGTGCCTCGATCAAACCGACACCTTCATTCGTTTTGGTTCCTTTTGTGACAAGTGGTCCTTCAAGAAGGTCAGGATCATTCAATAATTTTTTCATTTCTTCAGCCGAATGAAGAATTTCAATTAATCGTGCATAATGGTAATGCATGCAATGGTTGTTCGGTTTACCATTTGTCAGGGATTTAAATTCTTCAAATTCTTTCTGAGCAAGAGGAGTTGGAATAAAGTCGCAGGTGTTCAACCTGGCCAGCGCACCTACCCTGTACCATCCTTTTTGCGGGCCTAATTCCTTCAAATAAGGGAATTTCATATAGCTCCACGCCTTGACCTCTTCCTCAATATAATCAGTATAATTCTGGTAATCAATATCATTAAGGATTTTCTTCCCATCAGTATCAACTGCACGAATAACACCATGATAAAGGTCCAGTGCGCCATCTTTACGCACCAGGCTGAGATGGTTGGAGGGGAAGTAGGCAAATGAATCGATGAATTCTTTATTCTTTTTGTAATAAGTCTTAAAGAAATTAAGAGCACCGATTGACCAATCGATCATTTTATCAATATTCATCGGGTCCGGGCCTATCAGGAAATGGTTTCTTTCCTCAATGGTGAGGTGCTTGTTGATACCACCTGGTATAGCGCCTGTTCCATGTATTTTTTTACCTGCCGTCGCGGCAATGATCTCCTGACCGAATTTTCTCATCATCACACCCTGGATTGCCAGGTCCCTGTGATGAATAGCGATCCCAATGACATTCCTGATAGCGGGATCGGCATCGATTCCCAAAAGCAGGTCAGGAGAGGCAAGGTGAAAGAAGTGCAGCGAATGTGACTGGAACATTTGTCCATAGTGCATTAGCCGGCGCATTTTTTCTCCGGTCGGTGTGAGGCCTTCGCCCGTACCGGCGCCAACGATCACATCCAATGCTTTGGCTGCCGCCAGGTGGTGGCTCACCGGGCAAATTCCGCAGAGACGCTGAACCAAAACCGGGGCTTCCCAATAAGGCCGCCCCTGGACAAAGCGCTCGAAGCCGCGGAATTCCACAATATGAAGCCTTGTCTGTGAAACGTTATTTTGATCGTCGAGTCGGATGGTGACTTTTCCATGGCCTTCCACCCTGGTGACGGGTTCTATAGTGATTTTCTGAGACATTTCCTGATCCTCCTTATTAATCAAATTTAACAACTTCGTAGGGCAAATTCATCTTATCACCTGTCAGCAATGCAACGAGTGCATTCCAGATCAGATCAGCCCTTGGAGGGCAACCAGGCAGGAAATAATCGATCTTGACAATCTCATGACATGGGTACACCTTATCTAATAGCATTGGCAATTCATCATCGTTTGGAAGTATTTTTTCTTTGTTTAATCCAACCGTGGGCCCGTTCAGGTAAGCTTCTTCAATACATTCCCGGATGGGAATACCGTTCCGGAGAGCCGGAAGTCCGCCCATGATGGCACATTCGCCGACAGAGATCAGAATGGTGCAATTCTTCCGGAAGTCCTTCAACACTTCGATATTTTCGCTGTTACAGCAGCCTCCTTCGAGAAGTCCAATATCGCAATGTTTAGTAAATTCCTTAATATCGTCTATTGGTGATTTATTGAATTCCACCAGTTCGATCAGATCAAGGATCCGCTCGTCTATATCAAGTATCGACATATGGCATCCGAAACAGCCTGCCATTGAAGTCGTTGCTACAATCGGTTTACTCATAACTGTTATATTTTTCAGATTAACTTATAATTTCTTAACAAGGTCTGTCCCAATTTCATCAAAATCATATTTTCTTTGCCCGATTGGGGAATAGTATCCTCTTTCTTTTTTGATGATGGCTCCAACAGGGCACATATCCATAGCCTTGAGCGCTTCAGCTTCGGTCAGCTGGTTGGCCAGATTCACATCCAATTCAATGTGGAGGTGATGACCGCCACGCTGGTTAAAAGCAAATACCGGTTTCCCATCCTTAAGAACGGTCCTGATGCAGCGCTTGCACATAATGCAGCGGTTCCTGTCGTGATAAATGAATTTACTTCCGGCATTGACCCCTTTTAGTGGAAACTCATACGGGAAACGCGGCACCATCATCTGGTAGCGATAACCCAATGCCTGAAGTTCACAATTGCCGCTTTTTTCGCAGGCAGGACAAAAATGGTTCCCTGCAACAAAAAGTACTTCTACGATAGCTTTACGCATATCCTCAAGGTCCGGGAGGTTATTCTCCACAACCATTCCTTCAGCGACGGGAGTAGTGCAGGCAGTCATGTTTCTTCCGTTTACCTTGACATTACATATGCGGCAAGATCCGGCAGGTTTAATGTCCTCGACATAACATAATGATGGAATGAAAACACCATTATCCCTGGCGGCATCCATAATCGTCTGGCCAGGAGTGGCGTAACAGACTTTATCGTCTAATATGAATTTAATTTTTTCGCTCATATCCAAAGATCTTTATTGATTTCTGATTCAATGATGTTCAAATATAGGGATCCGCCCCACATACGCACAGGAATCGGCAACGGCTTCTTCCATGTTAAATGTTGAAACAAATTCTTCCTCGGGGATAACGAGGTCTTCATAGAGCTGCCTGAAGTTTTCAATGGTTGAAAGTACAGGATTGGCAGCAGTTTGTCCAAGGCCACAGCGGTTAGCAGCTTTCATATATTTGGTCCATTGGTACAGTTCATTGATATCGGCACGGGAACCATGCCCATCGAGGATTTTTTGCAGTTTATTCCTGAGGATCACAGTAAGGGAACGGCAAGGTGTGCAAGAACCACAGGATTCTTCAATAAAGAAATCCATGAAGTTGACCACTACATCTTTCAGCAAATTGCGTTGTTTCCCGATCACGATCATTGATCCGCCTGTAGCAAGATCTTCAAATGATATTTCTCTCTGGAACTGTGTCGGGTTTATGCAAGTACCAGAAGGGCCACCAACCTGGACAGCCTGAACAGAATTTGCCCCGGCCATTTCCAACAGTTCCCGGATTGTAATCCCCCACTCTATTTCATAAACTCCGGGATGCTTGCAATCGCCGGATATACTGAGCAGTTTCGTCCCGGCAGATTCTTTGGTTCCCATCGCTTTGAACCAGTCTGCCCCTTTCACCATAATTTTAACTACTGCGGATAATGTCTCAACATTATTAATGACGGTAGGCATATCCAGATAACCTTTTTGAACCGGGAAAGGCGGGCGGTTACGAGGTTCGCCGCGTTTTCCTTCCATCGATTCTATCAGGGCAGATTCTTCTCCGCAAACATAGGCTCCGGCTCCGAGCTGTATCCGTATATCGTAATTAAATCCCTGCTTGCCTGCTATATTTTTCCCCAGGAGGTTGCCGGCACGCATTTCCTGAAGCATTTGTTCAAGGTAAGCAACAAGATACCGGTATTCGTACCTTAAATAAAGGACCCCTTCTTTAGCTCCCAAAGCGTACCCGGCAACGATCATTCCTTCGAACAACTGTTTAGACAACTCGGTCAATATGACCCTTTCCTTAAAAGTTCCGGGTTCTCCTTCATCGGCATTGCAAAGAAGGTAGATGGCAGGACCTCTTGATTTGCGGCAAAATTCCCACTTCAAACCAGCGGGGAATCCGGCGCCTCCCCGACCTCTTAGGTTTGATCTCTTCACTTCATCAATTACCTGCTCAGGTGTCAAATTCACAGCTTTACGGATGGCCATGCCCAGTTCATAGTCAGAAAACAAAACCGGTCCTTTTTTCATCAGGTGGTTATGGACCATGGCTTTGATCTTTGGATGGCTGTTTTCGCCATCTCCATATTTTGTAACCAATTCTGTCACGTCTTTACCTGAACGAAAAGCACCAACCAGTTCCCGTACTTTAGAAGGAGTAAGTCCGGTAAAAATTACATCATTGATAATAGCAGCAGGTTCCTGGTCATTCATCCCGATGTCTGCAGTATCCCAAAGGCCGATCAGGCCGTCTGCCGTAACGGAGTTAAACGGGATTCCCACCTCTTTTTCAAATGTTTTTGCGATCTCAGCCCGCCCCATCATGCAGGCTACGGCGCTGTTGTTAAGGTAAACGGCATACTTCCCAACAGGTGACATCGAATAAAAATGATAAAAGGAAATTGTTTGTTCCACCTCGACTTCCGACATCTTAAGAAAAACAGCGATATGCCTCACAGCCTCCGCAGAAATGTAACCAAACTCATCTTTCACTTCATGCAAAATATCCATGAGCCGTGTCCTGTCATAATTGAATTTTGTGATAATGGCCTTTATTTTTGATTCCATTTGTTAGGTTTATTTAAATTATAATTCTGATATTCAATTAAGTATTGTTAATTTATTAACAAAACAAAAATAATTGAAAATGTTGATCTTACAACCTAATTAATAAATTTAGAATTAGTACAAATAATATCTAATGTCATTAATTTTGTATATCAATATGAAGATTCTACATTAATTTAGCCCCCCTTTGTTTTAATAATGAAAGCCTCCACAGCAAAATCAATTCATATTTCCGGCCTCGTTCAGGGGGTTGGTTTCAGGCCATTTGTTTACCGCCTTGCCATTTATAACAATATAAGCGGGTGGGTGGAAAATGGCAATGATGGGGTCAGGATCCACGCCGAGGGATTGGATGAGGATTTGGAGAAATTTATTGCAGGACTTTCAGAAGAAGCGCCTGCAGCTTCACAAATACTGGATATAATTGTCCAGACAGGCGAATTGCAATATAATAAAACCTTTCAGATAAAAAAGAGTGGCGATTATTCGGATGAAGTAACGGAGATAAGCCCTGATATTGCCTTGTGCGATAAGTGCCTGGCTGATATGAAATCGCAAGCTCACCGTATTGATTATCCTTTTATTAACTGCACCAATTGCGGTCCCAGGTTTTCCATTATTCAGGGACTCCCCTATGACCGGGCTAAAACAACCATGGATCCTTTTAAGATGTGCCCAATATGCAGAAAAGAGTACGCAGATGTCATGGATCGAAGGTTTCATGCGCAACCGGTTGCCTGCAACCATTGTGGCCCGAATTACGAATTAACTCACGGCGAAGCAACTTATAACGGGATTGACAATATATTAACCGAAACTGCCAGGCTGATCATGTCAGGCAAAATCCTTGCTGTAAAAGGCATGGGAGGTTTTCACCTTGCCTGTGATGCGACGAGTGAAGCAGCAGTGAGTTTGCTCAGGCAAAGAAAAAACCGGGAAGGAAAGCCTTTTGCGGTAATGTTTAAAAGCCTGGCAGATACAAAGAAATTTCTGGAAGTAAGCCATGATGAAGAAGAAGCATTAGTATCCTGGCGCAGGCCAATTGTAATTTTAAAAAACAGGAAACATAATTTAAACCTGGCAAAAAGCGTGAGTAATGGTTTTGACACGACAGGTGCCATGCTGCCCTATATGCCAATACATTACCTGCTATTTGAACGGTTAGATATTCCAGCCATCGTTTTAACGAGCGGCAACCTTTCAGACGAGCCTGTCATCATTGATAACCATGAGGCTATTGAGCACTTGAGTTCTGTTGCAGACGCTTTCCTTAGCTATAACAGGGAAATATATAACCGCACTGATGATTCCGTGATGATGTTCGCCGGGAGCCAGAGCCAGGGCAGGCTTATCAGGAGGTCCAGGGGATATGCACCATCACCGGTAAACCTTTCCATTGGTGTTGATGGAATTTTTGCTACCGGAGCCGAACTGGTCAATTGTTTCTGCCTGGGCAAGGACCGTAAAGCTATAATGAGCCAGCATATCGGGGATTTGAAAAACCTTAAAACCCTTGATTTTTATACGGATTCATTGAACCGCTTTCAGCGGCTGTTCCGCGTGAAGCCCTCTTTGGTTGTATGTGACCTTCACCCCGATTATTTATCTACCAGGTTTGCGGAAGAATATGCAGCTATGAATGGAAATCTTCCGCTTATCCGCGTGCAGCATCATCATGCCCACCTGGCTTCCTGCATGGCCGAACACAATGTGGATGAGAAAGTTATCGGGATCAGTATGGACGGTGTCGGTTATGGAACAGACGGTCATAGCTGGGGCTTTGAAGTGATGATCTGTGATTTGCTGGATTTCGAGAGAAAGACTCACCTGGAATATGTGCCTCAGCCCGGCGGAGACAAAGCCACTTTTGAACCCTGGCGCATGGCCCTCGCATTTTTGTATCAATATGTCGATCATGATATAGAGAAATCAGATTTGCCAATTATTCAGCATATCGGTCTTGAAAAAGTCAGGATTATAAAGACTGCCATAGAAAATAACATCAATGTTCCCCTGACATCGAGTGCCGGCCGGCTATTTGATGCGGTGGCAGCTATGACCGGTCTATGCCGGTATTCAGCGTTTCATGCTGAAGCACCAATGCGATTGGAAAATATAATTGATATTAACGAATCCGGCTGTTATGATTTTCATATCGGTAACACAATTGACCCTGGTCCGTTGATTCGAAGCATTGTCCGGGATATTAAAGATAAGGTGCCAGCCGGGAAAATATCTGCCAAGTTTCACCGTTCGGTTGTCGAAGTCATTATTCAAATCGCAGATGAGCTTCGGTCTGAATCAGGTATTAAAATAGTTGTACTTTCAGGAGGCACTTTTCAAAACGGGTTTTTGTTATCGGAAACCGAGAAAAGATTGCGTAACAATAATTTCCAGGTATATACACCCTGTATCTTCCCTTCCAACGATGGTGGCATAGCCCTCGGGCAGTTAATGATAGCTGCTAAAAGGAGGGCTGTTGGAAAGCCGGATTCATTCTTTATGTAAAATAATTCCTATATTTAAATTTTAATATTTAATTTTATACGTATTACTTTTTCATGTGGAAAGCGATCTAACTAAAACATTACAAATGAAATCTTTGACTTGGTTCTTCACTACCTTACTTTTGCTTACTCTGATGCAGACTGGCTGTGATCAAGCCGGCAGGAATAAACTCATGACCAATGAATTAATGGAACTTGACCGTGAGTTTGCCAGGCAGTCAGTTGAAAAAGGTGCACATGACTCATTTTTGGCTTACATAGATGATAGTTGTGTCTTATTGAGGCCGAACCGCACCCCGGTTATTGGCCGGGAAAAGATAGAAGAAATGTTCAGTACACCCGACACATCTTTTACTCTTAATTGGAAACCTTTGTTTGCAGATATTTCCAAGTCCGGTGACCTGGGTTATACCTATGGAATTTATACTGTAGAGATGGACTCACCCGAGGGCACTCTGGTGACGAAAGAAGGCACATATGCCACCATTTGGAAAAAAAATAAACAGGGAAAATGGAAATTTGTTCTTGATACAGGAAACCAGGGATTAGGAAAGAAAACCGGGGAGACTGAATAAGAGATGAGGTTCATTGATGAATACCGCGACAAAGAACTGGTCTTAAAATTATCTGAGGAAATCCGCAAAACTTCCACCAAACCAGTTTCATTGATGGAAGTTTGCGGAGGGCATACCATGTCGATACAGCGTTTCGGACTTCCTTCTTTATTACCGGTAACTATAAGGCTGCTTTCAGGCCCCGGATGCCCGGTCTGCGTTTCAAGCAGGAAGTTTCTTGACCAGGCCATTGCCTACAGCCGATTGCCAAATGTCATTATCACTACTTACGGTGACCTCATCCGGGTGCCTGGATCTACGTCGACACTGGACAGGGAAAAAGCTAATGGTGCAGATATCCGGATTGTATATTCAGTAATGGATTCACTGGAGATTGCCTGTAAAAACCCGGATAAGAAAATAGTCTTCCTTGGCATCGGTTTTGAAACCACATCGCCGGCCAGTGCTGCTGCTATATTAAGTGCTTACAAGCAAAAAATCAGCAATTTTCACCTGTTCAGCTCACATAAGGTCATGCCCCCTGCAATGGCCGCCTTAGTGGATGAAGGAGTCAAGATCAATGGCTATATTGCTCCGGGACATGTCAGCGCCATCACCGGAGTATCAATTTACAAAGACATAGCTGAAAAGTACCATTTAGGTTGCGTAATTGCCGGGTTTGAGCCTGTTGACCTGATGGAAGCTATCTTAATGCTGGTAAGGCAGTTTGAAGATAATGAACCTAAAGTCGAAATCCAGTACCGCAGGGCAGTCAGGCCTGAAGGGAATATCAGGGCCAGGGAAATGCTGGATGAAGTATTTGAATTCCGGGATGACTGGTGGAGAGGCCTGGGTATTTTACCAGCCAGTGGAATGGGAATCCGCGAAAAATATGCTGCATTTGACGCCGAAAAGATGCTGACCGTTGAGGTTGAACCTACCCGCGAAGATAAAGGCTGCATGTGCGGGGAAATACTGAAAGGGCTGAAAAATCCAAAAGAATGCAAACTGTTTGCAAAAAGCTGCACTCCGCAGAATCCGGCCGGCCCCTGCATGGTTTCAAACGAAGGTGCATGCCATGCCTTTTACCGTTATAACAGAAATACTTAAAAAAATGATCAAAAATGATAAAGTGTTGCTGGGTCATGGCAGTGGTGGGAAACTCAGCCACGACTTGGTCAGCGACCTTTTTGTGAAGTATTTCAACAATAATTACCTTGATAAACAGACAGATGCTGCTATTCTTGAATTATCCGGAAACCAGCTATCTTTCACGACCGATTCTTTTGTAGTGGACCCAATCTTTTTCCCCGGGGGGAATATTGGAAAACTGGCCGTTTGCGGTACAGTCAATGATCTGGCAGTATCAGGAGCCACTCCGTTATATCTCAGTGCAGGGTTTATTATAGAAGAAGGTTTTTCGTTTGAAGATCTGGAAACCATTGTTCGTTCCATGGCAGAAGAAGCTAAGAAAGCCGGGGTTGTCATTGTCACCGGCGATACTAAAGTAGTTAACCGTGGCAAATGTGACAAGATCTTCATCAATACTGCCGGCATCGGCAAAATTGAAACGCAACATGTCCATATTGGAGAAGGAAGCCGGATCAAACCTGGCGATAAGATCATCATTAACGGTTCGATAGGTGACCACGGCATGGCTGTTTTAGCTGCCCGGAAAGAATTAAACATTCAGAGTGACATCCAATCTGACTGCGCTTCTCTTAATGGCCTTATCCAAAATATTTTAACAGCTTCAGACGGGATAAAATTCATGAGGGATGCAACCCGTGGCGGGTTGGCAACAGTATTGGCCGAACTGGCTGACAAAAAGGATTTCGGAATTACCCTTGAGGAATCTTCTCTGCTGGTCAGGCCGAAAGTGAGGGCATTTTGTGAATTACTGGGTTTTGATCCGCTCTACATTGCCAACGAAGGAAAGGTTGTTGTCATTGTTGACCAAGATTCTGCAGAAAAAGTCATTCAAGCTATGATTGCTAATGAATTTGGTAAAGATGCAAGGATTATAGGAGAAATCACAGATGGTTACCCGGGAAAAGCCTGGATAAATACCGGGATTGGTGGGAAAAGGATCCTGGATATGCTTGCCGGTGAGCAACTACCACGGATTTGTTAAGCATCACCTCATTCTCTGTCAATGGTAGCCGTAATCTTCGTAAAATTTGCGGATTGTCGTATCGAAATCTTCGAAAACGACATAATGATTCTTACATCCACTTCTTGAACAGATACTGACTCTTCCTCCTATCGAGCAACTCAGGCTCACAATCGGCGCACCACAGATTTCGCACTCGATTTTCTTACGGTTAAGACTCTCTTTGCAATGAGGGCAATAGAATTCAATGATCTCCCCCTCATTAATCCTGAATTCAGAGGTGAAATTATAATCCCCATAAATAGAACTTAGCCTGATAAATCCCTTTTGGCTGATCTTGGTATGAATCAATAACTTAATACTTGGCTTGTTGTTGATAAGGTGACTTTCGTCCATTAAGGAAGCATCACAATGAGGGCATTTGACATCTAATGAAATAATCTTCGGCATGGTTAGTACTTTTATTACATACAAATATATAGGAAATTGATTATAATTCATAATTCTGAACAGGAATATTAAATACGGCGAGTTAATTTAGAATTATTCTAAAGTTTTATCTATTTTTGCAAGCCAAATCAGATTAAAAACATTCAAAATGTGCGGAACATGCGGTTGTGGGCAACCTGACCCGTCAAATATCAGGAAACCCGGTGAATTATCTAATCATGATCAAACTCATGATCATCAGCACGATCATGACGGGCTCCAGCATTCACACAGCCATTCCCATCTTCATACCGATGACCATAACCATGACCACGGTCGTGAAATCAGCCTTGAGATTGATATAATGCATAAAAACAACCTCCTGGCAGAGCGCAACCGGGGTTACTTTGAAGCAAAAAATATTTTTACGGTGAACATGGTTAGTTCACCCGGGTCAGGAAAGACGTCAATCCTTGAAAGAACGATTAAAGAATCAGCCAGTCAAGCCGGAATTTATATTATTGAAGGTGACCAACAGACCATGCTCGATGCTGAAAGGATTGAAAAGGCTGGTGCACCGGTCGTGCAGGTTAATACCGGAAATGGCTGCCACCTTGATGCACAGATGATCAATTTAGCTGTGAAAAAATTAGAAGTACCTGATGGGGCTTTGTTGATGATTGAGAATGTGGGCAATTTAGTCTGTCCTGCCCTCTTTGACCTGGGAGAATCCAAACGGGTTGTGATAATCAGCGTTACCGAGGGGGAAGATAAGCCTCTGAAATACCCTAACATGTTCCAGTCATCCCATTTATGTCTTATCAATAAATCCGACCTGCTTCCTTATGTTGATTTCGATACGGAAAAATTCAGGGACTATGCCCTGCGAGTCAATCATCATCTTGAATTCATCACTGTTTCTGCAAAGACAGGCGAAGGATTCGGAGAGTGGTTGGATTGGCTGAAAAAAGGAGTTGTTGTTAAATAATTAACAAAACTCTTGCTTTTTAGCATTGGCGAAGCTATTTTTGTACAATTATAAGACAAAAATAATTTCGTTAAGATGAGACATCTTCCCCATAAAACCATTGAGAGGTTGAGCCAGTATCGTCGTGCATTACTTATGGTTCATGCCAGCAGCAAGACTCACATTTTTTCCCACGAAATTGCCAAAATCATCCATATCACGGCAGTTCAGGTCAGGCGCGATATTATGCTGATCGGTTACACAGGCACACTACGCAAGGGATATAATGTTAAAGAGCTTATAGATCTGATAGGAGAAATCATCGACAGCGAGCTGATCATCCGGGTGTGCGTTGTTGGGGTTGGAAACCTGGGACGGGCCATTATCAACTATTTCAGCGGTAAGCGTACTAAACTATCCATCATTGTTGTTTTCGACAGTAATGTTGAAAAAGTCGGTAAAAAGTACTCCGGCGTAACCTGCTATAGCATTGATCAAATCAATGAACTGGTTAAAAAAGAAGATATTAAGATCGGAATTATAACTGTGCCTGCTGATCAGGGGCAGACTACGGCAGACCGTTTGGTAAAAGCAGGTATTAAGGGTATCCTGAACTACGCACCCAAATCTGTTTCAGTTCCTAAAGACGTCTACCTGGAAGAATATGATATGATCACTTCTTTGGAAAAGGTGGCATTTTTTGTCAAGACGCACAGCGATTAAGTGGAACGGTGTATATTTATTTAGCCGCCCAAAGTAGCAACCATTACTGCTTTTATCGTATGCAGGCGGTTTTCGGCCTGATCGAAGACGATAGAAGCGGGTGATTCAAAAACTTCATCGGTTACTTCCATTTCGGTTACACCGAATTTTTGAAATATATCTTCTCCCACAATGGTTTCCCGGCTATGAAATGATGGCAGGCAATGAAGGAATTTCACTAATGGATTTCCGGTTTTTGCTAATAACTGTGCAGAAACCTGGTAAGGCAGCATAAGTTGTAAACGTTCTTTCCAGGCTGAATCCGGTTCTCCCATTGACACCCATACATCGGTATAAATGAAATCAACACCTTTGACACCTTCATCAACATTATCCGTGACAGTAATCTTTGCTCCGGTTTCTCTGGCAATTTCCAGGCATTTGGCTACCAGCCCGGCCGAAGGCTGGAACTGTTTCGGGGCGATTGAACGGAAATCCATGCCCATCTTAGCTGCGCCGACTAACAGGGAATTACCCATGTTGTTCCGGGCATCGCCAAGATAACAGAATGAGATTTGGTTAAGGGGCTTGTCACTATGCTCAATCATGGTCAACAGATCGGCAAGGACCTGGGTCGGGTGAAATTCATTGGTGAGTCCATTCCATACCGGCACATTAGAATATTTCGCCAATTCTTCAACAATTTCCTGCCCATAACCGCGATACTCGATCCCATCATACATCCTGCCCAATACTCTTGCCGTATCCTTGACAGATTCCTTCTTTTTCATCTGGGAGCCCGATGGCCCCAGGTAAGTAACATTGGCACCCTGATCCATAGCAGCCACTTCAAAAGCACATCGGGTACGTGTGGAATCTTTCTCGAAAAGAAGTACAATATTCTTTCCTTTCAGCCTTTGTTGTTCTGTTCCGGAATATTTCGCTTTTTTCAGGTCAGCCGACAGGTCGAGTAAAAACTTAATCTCCTCTGGTGCAAAATCAAGGAGTTTTAAAAAACTGCGGTTATGAAGATTGAATGGCATGGCTACAAATTTTGAAATTTGAAATTTGAAATTAAACTATAGTGATCCTTGTTCCGCCATCATCTATACCAAGAAGGGTAGTTTGGGTGATTATAGCATCCCGGCCGCTATGTTCAACAAAATAGATGGCGGCACGGATCTTTGGCGCCATACTGCCTTCGGAGAAATGGCCTTCAGTCAGGTATCTTTTAGCTTCGGCAATATTCATGCGATTTAATGTTTTTTCCTGTGGTGTATTGAAGTTCAGGCAGACCTTCGGGACATCAGTCAGGATAAAAAACCGGTAAGCGCCGATTTGTGATGCCAGCAAAGCTGAAGCATGGTCTTTATCGATAACGGCATCGATACCCTGGAGTTTGTTTTCCGTTTTATAATATGACGGGATACCACCTCCTCCGACTGCGATCACTATCTGACCCTCACGCGCAATCCTTTCAATCGTTTTAGTATTATATATGACGAGAGGCCTTGGGGAGGCGACCACCTTCCTGAATCCTCTTCCCCTGGGATCTTCCGAAAAGATATTCCCGGTCAGTTGGGAATTCTTGTCGGCTTCTTCTTTCGTATAAAAAGGGCCGATTGGCTTAACCGGGTTCTGAAAAGCAGGATCATCTTTGTTTACCAATACCTGAGTGATTATAGTGATGATATCGCGGTCGATGTCATTTTCACGGAAGACATTCCTCAGTTGTTGTTCGATGACATAACCGATAAACCCTTGTGAATAGGCCACGCTGATATCGAGCGGCATTTCAGGAACGCCATAAAGCTTCTCACCGGCGGCATTTGCCAGCATGATATTTCCAACCTGAGGGCCATTCCCATGGGTGATCACCAGGTCGTAACCACCATCGATGAGCACTAATAAGCGTTCACAGGTCATATACGCATTTTCTTCCTGTTCTCCGATAGTCCCTTTTTGCTTTCCGGTAATCAGGGCGTTCCCTCCAAATGCAACAACACCAAGCTTTTTCATAAATCGTTCTACTTTTTAAAGGTACAAAGCTAATAATATTTAAGGGTTTGGGAAAGGACTTCGGCTTAAATATTTATCTTCGTTTATCATTCCATGCAGACCTTCTTATGAAACAATTTCTAAGGAATCTTTTACTTTCACCCCGGTCACTAACCGGGTATATCATAGGCCCGGGTGCTTTTTTTTACTTGATATGTTTTGCGCACCTGGATCCTGAGAAACCAGCCGTGACTTACACCCTGGCCGTAGGTTTGTTAATGGCCATCCTGTGGATCACCGAAATTGTTCCACTTGCTGCCACATCGCTTTTGCCGGTAGTTCTTTTCCCATTGTTAGGTATCATGGATGGTAAAGATGTATCGGCAACCTATTTTAACCATGTGATCTTCCTGTTCATCGGCGGATTCCTGGTAGCCCTGGCCATGCAGCGCTGGAACCTTCACAGACGGATAGCTCTTCGAATACTGATGCTTACCGGATCCCGGCCTGCCAGTATCCTGCTTGGGTTTATGCTCTCTACAGCATTTTTATCTATGTGGATTTCCAATACAGCTTGTGCCATGATGATGATCCCTATTCTCATTTCGGTCATGCAAAAACTGGAAGAAACTACTGAAAAGAGCGTAATGTCAAAATATGCTGTCGGATTGTTGCTTGGCGTGGCTTATAGTGCTTCAATCGGTGGAATAGCAACATTGGTGGGCACACCGCCTAATTTATCTTTCGTCAGGATTTTCCAGATCATGTTTCCTGATGCGCCAGAAGTCAGTTTTACCGAATGGTTCCTTTTCGCTTTTCCTGTCGCCATTTGTTTATTAGCCTTTGTATGGTGGCTATTATATTTCATGTATGGCCCCAAAAAAGGACACTGGAATGCCCTGGAAAAAGGAATTTTTCGCCAACAATACAAAGCCCTGGGACCCATGGGGTTCGAAGAGAAGGTAATCCTGGCAGATTTTATCTTACTGGCTTTGTTATGGTTATCCAGGTCAGATCTTGACTTTGGCAGTGTAAAGATACCAGGTTGGGGTAATATATTTGATAATCCTGAATTTGTCAACGATGGCACAGTAGCAATCATGATGGCAGTCATCCTGTTTTTCATTCCATCAAAAAATGACAATGGTCAAAAGATCCTGAACTGGGAAACTGCCGGTAAGTTGCCCTGGCATATTGTACTCCTTTTCGGCGGCGGATTCGCATTGGCAACGGGATTCAAGGAATCAGGCCTTTCCGTGTGGTTTGGTGAACAATTGAACTGGTTATCCGGCCTGCATCCATTTATCATTATTCTGATGATTTCTTTACTGGTGACTTTTCTGACTGAGTTGACATCGAATACCGCCACGACGGAGATGATCCTTCCGATATTGGCCGGACTTGCCGTTTCTATAGAGGTAAATCCATTATTTCTCATGCTTCCCGCTACTTTATCAGCATCCATGGCTTTCATGCTTCCGGTTGCCACGCCGCCTAATGCGATTGTTTTTGGCACAAACCGGTTAACTATTGCAGACATGGCAAAAACCGGGCTGGTAATCAACCTGGTCGGGGCCATCATTATCACAGTTTTCACTTATTTCATGGTGGGTATCGTTTTCGGGGTCGAGGATCTATCCTTGCCTTTATGGGCAATTCATCCATAATGGAAACTATGACCCGGCAGAATAAAGCATATTTTTACGCAGGAACGGCAGTATTGATGTGGTCGACCGTAGGATCGGCATTCAAGCTGACACTCTCATACCTCTCCCCTATCCAGATGCTGCTTTACGCCTCCTTTATTTCAATATTGGTTCTTTTCGTAATACTGCTGATATATAAAAAACTTCCGGTGCTCTTCTCATCCAGCCTAAAAGAGATTTTTCATTCAGCTTTGAATGCTTTGCTCAACCCATTCCTTTTTTACATCGTCCTGTTTAATTCCTACGACTTGTTACTCACACAGGAAGCCATGGTTTTGAATTTCACCTGGCCAGCCGCCCTGACGTTGCTTTCGATCCTGATCCTGAAGCAGAAGATCGGCTGGAAAAGCCTTCTGGCCATCTTCATAAGTTTCATCGGAATTGTGGTCATCGCCACTAAAGGCGACCTGGTAGCACAAAGATTTTCAAATCCAACTGGTGTAATCCTGGCATTAAGCAGCACAATAATCTGGTCCCTTTTCTGGATCATTAATATCAAAGATAAACGCGACGAAGTGGTAAAGCTTTTCCTGAACTTTTTCTTCGGCTTTATTTATATCCTGATTACCGCGATAATAATGAGAATAATTGTCATCCCTTCATGGCGTGCTGTTGCCGGCTCCATTTATATTGGTCTTCTTGAGATGGGTATCGCTTATGTATTCTGGTTGAAGGGATTGCAGCTTTCATCCACTACAGCGAAAGTGAGCAACCTGATTTTCCTTGCTCCATTCATTTCATTGATCATCATCAACATTACCGTTGGGGAACAAATTCTCTGGTCGACATTCGCCGGGCTTGCTTTTATTACTGCCGGGATTGTGATGCAAAGAAGGATGAGATAAAAGAAAATTGAAAATTGAAATTTGAAAATTAAAATTTAATTTTGCAGCATATTCATAAGTCCTTTTATGAAAACTGTCATCGTCGTCGCCTTTTAAATTTATCCGGACTACTTTACCTGTAGGCGGAATTCCTATCAGCATTTTATTGTTTTCCAGTAATTTATTTTCAGGTGCGGGAAGTGGAAGTTGAAGAAGGTGTAGCGGTGGAGGTACGAACTGTCAAATGCTGACCGTTGACTGCCGACTGTCGACTATTATTTGCAGGAACCTATAATTTTCAATACTTTTGTCCGTTTGTTACATGTGAAGGTCTAACCATTAAAATTTCTAACTATGTTGAAGAAAATCCTTTTCAGATCGGTCATCATGATGATGGTCATTTCGCTTGCCGGCGGGATGGGTGCCTGCAAAAGCAAGAAAAAACTTGCTAAGCAGAAAGATGCTGCTGAATATGCAGCTAAAGTGAATACGGCCAAAACAACCCTGCTTGAAATCCTGAATGATAATACGGCTATGTCCCTTGATGAAAAGGAAGCCGCTGTCAGATCTATCAAAGCATCGAATCTGAATGATCCAGAAGTCGATGAATTGCTGCGTCAGGCAGATGAAAAGCTTTCGTTGGAAAGGGCAGCACTCAATAAAGAACAAATGGACGCTAAAAAGGATGCAGAGGAGGGCACGATGAAGAAAGGATCGCCCGGTGCAACCATCACCGATTACTTTGCATCAATAGCATCAGCTACCAGTGTCTCACAGGCCAATATGCTGATCGCAGATGCTTTGAAACTGTTTACTTCCCCTGACGCCACGGTCCTGATCATTATCAGCAAGTCCGGCAACCAGGTCGATTATGACCGTCCGACAACAATCAAAAATTATCTTAACTACCTGAAAGACACCAAGAACAATACTAACAAAATAGAAAAGATTGTTAATGATAATAGTGGTAAGATTAAGGAACTCGAACTTTTAAAAACTAATTAAGCCATGAAAATTAAGTTTCTATTAATATCTGCATTTATACTGACCATTTCGTCAGGAGTAATCGCCCAGGATAATCTCAGCAAGCAAAGAAAAGCTGCCATAGATAGTCTTGCCCTGGAAAAAGTGAGGGACCTCAGCAAGTACATCAGCATTATCGGAAGCAAGGAAACTCCTTTCTCTGAAGCCAACCGGGTGATTGAGCGCACACTGGAACTTTTCGTCGAAGATGCCGAGATGGGCGTATCTTCTATCTACCGGGAAGAGATCAAATATTATCCTGTCCGCAAATACCTTGAGCGGTTAATGGCATTGAATTACGACAAGATTAACATCACCTGGTACAACATCGAATATATCAGTGACCTGGAGCTCCAGCCTGACGGCCGGTATGTCGGCGTTATAACTATTTATCAGCGGTTTGAAGGAACAACTGATGACGGAATGGTCTATAAAGATACTACCAAGAAAGACATCACCGTGTATGTTGAAAAGAAACAAACCCAGATCAGTGGGAGGTTGATAGACTTCTGGGATGTTTTACTGGGAGATATCCGTGTGGCGGAGACGGCGAGGTAAGAAAAGTTGGCAGTTGACAGTCGGCAGTCAGTTAGAATTAGGTGAATGAGAATTTTTTTCATTTTTATATACTTAGTTATTTTTTTTACACCTGCACTCACCAGATCACAGGTGATTGGTGATTTTGTGGATGATGAAACCGACCTTTACACTTCTACCAAGCAGGTTAACCAGTTTTTCAGGCGTTTTAACGGTGAAGAGGACATCAAAGGAGAACGTTACTATCCCGAGGATAAGGATTACCGCAATCCTGCTCTCAGGAAAAATTACCTCGGTAATCTGTTCAATAATGAAAACACATACCTGACAGCTGCACTAAAAGCAGAATTCATCAATCATTTGCTGGATAAAGAGGATCCGGTCTTTCTGGCATTTCATGACGGTGAATGGTTTGCTGAAGTCACTACAACTTTTAATTATCAGGGTATCGAAAAGTTTCTGACGCTCTTTCTTCAACTGGAAAATGATACTGTCGGTTCAAAATGGGTGATCACCAATGTTTATTTTGAGCCTTTTGCCAGGGTATTTGCCGATCAGGACAGCCTCCGTTTTTCCGGTCAGAAGTTTCTTCATCCCATGAGCCATGAGCTTGATTTCATGAACCTGGTCAGAACATTTGCTGATAAATCAAGCCTGGAACATTATCTGGCCTGGAAATACAGGCCGGACTACCTTACTCTTTTCATTTATGAGTTTAAGAATGGCAACCTTAAGTTTAATACTATCACAAAGGTGAAATTTCATTTTTTCCAGGTGAATGGATGGTATTTTGAACTATCGGATTTTAACCGGCAGGGCTATAATACCGGCTGGCTGATATCTTCTCTTATGAAGATCAACAAAGAAGAAAAAGATGTCCTGATGAAATACATCTACCATGAATAAATCTACCCTTATTGCCCTTATTTTTCTTACTTTCATCCTTATCTGGATTTTCCCGGTCGGGGCCTGGTCACAACAGGAAAGCAAGGCTGATACAAACCTGAAAAAGGTTGAAAATTACCAGGAACAAATCAGGAGGCTGATGGGATTCCTTGAATTTTCCCTTAATACCCTTGGTAGTTCTGAGACATCAACCAAAGAAAAAGAAATCCTCATTAATGAAAGCTACCAGAAAGCATTTCTTCATGAGAAAGTGCAAATAGAGGACGATCTGGATGAGAACCGGGAAATTCTAACCTATAAAGATGTACAAGCTTATCTTAAAGATGTCGATTTCTTTTTCAAAGAAGCCACTTTCGGCTTTGACATACAGGACATTCAGTCATTGACCAATGATCTTGGAATGACTTATTTTAAAGTTACAGCCAATCGAAATCTGCAGGCGGTAACAGTGGAAGATGAAAAGATCAATAATAATAAAACCAGGTATATTGAAATAAATCTTGACGAAGACGAACAGGTGTTGAAAATAGCAAGTATTTACACTACCCGCCTTAATGAGGCCCAGGAGATGATGACCTGGTGGAATGCGATGCCATCCGGATGGAAAGATATCCTGGGATCAGAATACATGGTGATGGAGGATGTCCGGTTAAGCCAGATCGATTTCCTTAATGATACTACCTTTCTGGTTGTCCATGAGGTGCCTGAGATTATCCAAAAAGAATCCTTCATATACATAGGCAATGATAGCTTGCTGATTTTTGAAAATGATACTATTTTGAGAGAGATCTACGATACAGTGCCGGCTGGTAAAAACAACAGCTTGCGTATGTTAAAGGATATTACCAGGCGCGAGGGCCTTGAAGTTCCTGGAAATCTCTTCGTCCTTGATCTTTACCCGGTGGATCAGATGTCTGAACTCAGATCGCTGAATATTTCCAACACCCTGATTTTCGACCTTTTCCCTGCCCGAAACCTGACCAAGCTGGTTTCCCTCAACATTTCCGGGACCGGTATTGCTGACCTGGGCCCTATCCGGTATAATACGCAGATCAGGGAATTATATCTCGACAGTTCATCGGTCAGAACGTTATTACCGATCCAGAATTTTGCCGCACTGGAGGTGCTGCATTTCAACAACACACAGGTTGATAGCCTGCTTCCGGTCAGGCATTTAAATAACCTGAAGGATCTGCGCCTGGAAAACACTCCGGTGAGCGATTTATCGGCACTTGGCAACCTTACAAACCTTGAAAACCTTAGTATTTCCGGTACCCAGATCGACAGCCTTACCTCTCTTCAGTATCTTATCACCCTGAAGCGCATCAGCTTCGAAAATACCCGGATCAGTGACCTGGGCCCTTTATCACGGCTGGACAGCCTTGAATTTATCGATGCGGATCAGACGCAGGTCGCCAATCTTGCACCACTTGGCAGTATACCGGCTTTAGAGAAAGTATATTGCGACCAGACCCTGATAACCCGCAACATTGCCAATGCTTTCATGGCAGGCCATCCCGATGTGCTTATTATCTATGAAAGCCAGGAACTGACCTCGTGGTGGGCCGGGCTAAATCTCGACTGGCAAAATGTTTTCAGGAGTTATGTCATTCTCGATCCCAAACCATCCCGTGAGCAACTGCATCAGTTAACCTTGCTCAGCGAGATCAATATTGAAGGAAATGATAATATCACCAGCCTGGAGCCTTTGGCCAAGCTGACCAACCTCAAAGAGATCCAGGCGGGTGGAACTTACATCAGCGATATCGGCCCACTTGCCGAACTCATTGATTTAAAAATATTGGGTTGTGCCGACACACGCGTCAGTGACCTGAAACCTCTTCAGCCATTGGTGCAACTGGAAAAGCTTGATTTTTCCAGTACACTGCTGGATTCATTGGATGGGTTAAATACATTGAGCCGATTACAGATCTTGCAGATTGACAGGACCGGTGTCGATAATCTTCAGCCTGTGATGGGCTGCAAGGATCTGCGCTTCATTTATTGCGATAATACAAAGGTAGGGAAACTTGATATAGACAAGTTCCTCGATAACAATCCCAACTGCCTGATCATCTATCAGACTAATCTGCTTAACAGTTGGTGGAGCAGCCTTTTACCTGCATGGAAAAAGGTATTCCGGGTTCATACCCAGGTTGATGAACCTCCTACCCGTGAGCAACTCCAGACCCTGGCCGGACTGAATGTTTTAGACATGGCCGGAAGTCGTGAAATCACTTCTCTGGAGCCACTTACAACCTTGAACCGACTTGAAGAACTAAGCCTTGCAAACGGTACTTTGCAGGATATTACACCACTACGTGATCTGGTGAGGCTGAAAAAGCTTAATCTGAGCGGCAACCCGGTCTCCAATCTTTCCCCAATAAGTTCTTTGCCCAGCCTAATGCAGCTCGACATCAGCAATACGGCCATCGGCAAGCTGGATGCTGTTAAAACCCTGGTCTCGCTGGAGTACCTGAATTGTTCGGGCACACAGATAAAAAAACTCGACCCGTTAGCCTACCTGCCAAATTTGATAAAACTGGAGTGTTTCAATACCGGGATCAACAACCTTAAGCCTCTGACCGGACTGCTGCATCTCAGGCAGTTAGTGTGCTACAACACCAAGCTCTCGAAAAAGAAAGTGGAAGCTTTTAAATTGCTTATGCCGGAGTTGGAGGTGGTCTTTTATTAGTTCAAAGTTCAAAGTTCAAAGGGCAAAGTTCAAAGGGCAAAGTTCAAAGTGCCCAATTGTCCTCTACGTTCTCAAATAACTCGCCCCGTTCATATCGAGGATGCAACCGGTCATATATTCTGTGCCGGAAGAGGCAAGGAGCGTGATGGCATTGGCAAGTTCCCCGGGGGTTGCAAAGCGGTTCATCGGGCTTTGCGCGGCGACAGCTTTTCCCTGTTCACTTTCCAGGATTTCATGCGTCATGTCAGTATCTACCCATCCAGGAGCAATCGTATATACCTGGACGTTTTTATCGGCTAATGCCCAGGCCATCGACTGGCCAAAGGAATTCATTGCAGCTTTCCCTGCGCCGTAAGGCAGAGCATGGGGTTCTCCACGGAAGGCACCACGCGAAGAGACATTAATGATCTTCCCTCCTCCTTGTGCAATCATTTGCTTTGCGACAAGGAAAGAAAGATTGGCCATACCTGTGAGGTTAGTATCGATGGTTTTTTTCCAATGCTGTTGCCATTCTTCATAATCCAGTTCCCACCAGCGGGTTTCTTCGTAAATACCGGCATTGTTTACCAGGATATCGATCCTTCCTTTCTGCCTTAATACTTTATCGAAGAGTCGCTTTACATCGTCGGGCACTGACAGGTCTGCTTTCAGCAGCATGTGACATGACCCTGGCAGGCTATTAAAAGTCTCCCTGGCTTTATATATATCTTTTGAATAATGAACGATGACAGTGGCGCCAGATTCAGCGAACTTTAGTGCGGTTGCGGCTCCGATGCCCCGGGAGGAGCCGGTGATGAGAACGATTTTGTTATCAAAACGGATGTTCATAATATACTTTGTATGATCTCCCTCAGCCCTTCATAATCCTTCGCTACCGGGAACTGCGGGAAGTCCCTTATCACATTTTCGGGTGGACGGAAGAGTATCCCGTATTCAGCCTGCGCCAGCATAGAAGTGTCGTTATAAGAATCCCCTATGGCTATGACAGTATAATTCAGGTTTTGGAGAGCCTGAACCACTTTGCGTTTCTGGTCGTGCTGGCGCAACAGGAAGTCAGAGATAAAACCCTCCCCGTCGATGACCAGCTCATTACAGAACAATGTCGGCCGGTTCAGTTGGGCTATCAGCGGATCGGCGAACTGGATGAAGGTGTCTGATACAATCACCATCGGGACCTGTTGTTTGATCCATTCGAGCAATTCCAGTGCGCCATCAAGTGGCCGGATGGTAGCAATCACATCCTGGATGTCTTTCAGTTTCAGCCCCTTTTCCCTCAAAAGGGCCATGCGGAAGCGCATCAGTTTCCCATAATCGGGTTCATCGCGGGTCGTTTTTCGAAGTTCCGGAATGCCGGTCTTTTCCGCGACATTAATCCAGACTTCAGGAATGAAAACACCTTCTAAATCGGAGCAAAGAAAGTTCATATAATGTAAAATTGTTAAATTGTTAGTATTTTATCATCTCACCGTTCCACCGTTTCACCGATTCACTTAAAATTCGATCTTAAATATTCCTTAAACGCAGCATATTCATTCTGCATGCTTCCGTAGCTTTCTTCTTTATTTTCAATTCCCTGTAAGCTTGGCGGCAATTCTGGGTCAAATCCCAAAAGCTTGTTGATTTCTTCCGGAAACTTAGCCGGGTGTGCCGTTTCAAGTGAAACGAATAGCTGATCTTTGTCGGGGTCATTGCCTTTATCTTTCAAATAGGCCTGCAAACCTGCCCAGCCGACGGCCCCGTGGGGTTCCAGAAGGACATTATGGTCTTCCCAGGTAGCTTTAATCGTTTTCCTGGTGGTTTTGTCAGTTATGCTCACAGAAAAAAGTTCTTTCCGCATCATCTCCATATCTGCTAGTCTGCTTATCCCTCCTTTTTCATTCATCATCCCGCCATAAAGTGCAACCAGCCTGGCCAGGTTACTCGGATGGCCGACATTCATCGCACTGGAGATGCAATTGCGGGAGGGCTCTACTTTTCGATATTCCCCTGTTGCCAGATACTTTGGGAATTCATCGTTATCATTAACCCCAATGATAAAGCGTTTCACAGGCAGTCCCATTTTCATGGCAAGCACCCCTCCCATCATATCACCAAAATTTCCTGAAGGAACGGAAAAGATCACATTGTCATCAGGGTTTCCAACCCTCAGACGGGCAAAGGCATAAAAATAATAGACGATCTGCGGGACCAGCCGGCCGATATTGATCGAATTTGCAGATGAAAGGTTCATGTGCATCAGATCAGGATCGGAAAAGGCTTCTTTGACAAGGGCCTGGCAATCATCAAACTTGCCGTCAATCGATATCACCTTGACATTTTTCCCAAGTGTTGTCATTTGTTTCCGCTGACGGTCAGTGACCTCTTTTTCCGGAAAAAGAATCACTATTTTGATATTATTGAGACCGTAAAAAGCATTGGCAATGGCGCTGCCGGTATCGCCCGAGGTGGCAGTCAGGATCAGGAGGCTCCTGTTTTCCAGCGCCAGGTAATAATGCATCAGGCGGCTCATCATCCTTGCGGCAAAGTCTTTGAAAGAGGCCGTCGGGCCCTGATCAAGACGCATGATATATTTCCGCTGGTAAACCGGTTCGAGCGGGACTGGATAGTTGTAAGCCTCCTTTACGATCCTGCGCAACTCATCCGGAGGTATTTCGCCTGCCAGGTATTTCGCCGTTACATCATAGGCAATCTCATGATAAGGTTTATTGATAAAGGATTTTATCTCATCTGCACTCAGTTGCGGGATAATTTCGGGCAAATAAAGTCCTTTATCGGGCGCCTGGCCCTGCAGGAGCGCCTCACGGAAGCTGATTGACGGAGATTTACGGTTAGTTGAATAATAGAGGGTTCCTGGCATATTTAAATCAAGGTATATCTGGCTGATTCCTTACTTTGGATTGAATGGTTAACCGATTAATCGCGAATTTCATTTATAGAAATCTCATCAAGGCCATCCGGGTGCATTTGACAGAAAGCCTTGCTGTTTAACTCGTCATATTTGATTTCCACTTCCATGTCGCCGACTTTAAATTCATCCGGAAGGTTTTTCGGCGAATAAAATTCTGAATTAATTTCGATAAGCCAGCCACAACCAGCTAAGGGTAAGCTTTCATCACGGATTGTAGCATTTACAAATTTATCATCCTTTTTACAGGCTGAAATGGCCAGGAGGAAAATCAGGAAGAGCAGTGAAAGTCTTTTCATTTTTTGCAATAAAGTTACATTATTCACACATTTGTGTAAAACAGGCCTGTAACATCTATACCATTTCGGTTTATTCGTATCCGCTTTTTATGACGGTCAGGATCATTTTGAACCGCCCGTTTGGTTTTACAAAATTGGGCGCATGAGCAGGTATTACGATTGACTGGCCTGTCAGCAGGAAATTGGATACCCCGCTGATTACGATCTCCGCCTTACCGTCAATGATTTGAGCGAAGGTGTCAAAGGCAGTGGTTTTTTCGGTTAACCCTTCGCCACTGTCGAATGACATTACGCTGATATTTCCTGTCGATTTTTTTAGAATCGTTTTGATGACCACAGAATTGGGTATATATTCGATTATCTCCACTGTGATGTGTGCTTTTGATTTTTCAACTTCTGCAATATCCATTTTGTTTGATTTTTGATTTATTTCTTCTTACCTTTTCCACCGCCATGATGTCCGGTACTTTCATGGCCATGACCACCTCCTTTGTTATCATGCTTATCTCCTTTGTAATTATGGTTGCCTTCGTTAGATTTTTTTTCGCCGGAGTTTCCTTTTCCCGGCCTCTCACCAAAGGTTTTTTGCTCCGGACCATGGTAGCCTCTTGCATATTTCGTTTTATGCTCCTTAAAATGTGTGTAAGGAGTGTCACCGTGATAGTCCGTCATCACTACTTTATATCCGCTGTACAAATCATAATTTCTGTACCGCCCAGGAAGATTAGCTCTGCGAATCCATGCCCCTCCTCCATAATAAATAAACATGGACGATTGAACATCATAATAGGCTTCCACATCTGGCAGGTAGTAATAACGCACTTCGGTATATCCGACAGGACCCCATGGCGGAGGCGAACCAATAGTCACATTCACTGATACCTGCGCCTGCACTGCGCCTGAAAGAAACAACACCATTCCTATAACGATTAATTTCAAAGCCTTCATCTCATATAAATTAAATTATGAATTAATTTTAACAGTACAAAGGTCAGTACTTTAGTTCCGGAAAGTGTTACACAATTTTAGAAAAAAATTACATCATTCACACATTAAATAAAAGGAGCCTTCCCAAAAGGGCGGCTCCTTTCTACTGTACTTATGCCGAAGTCAACTGTGATGGTACTGGCTTCGGCAGGGTATTTTATTTGGAAACGATTTTCTAAATAATACGACGATAACTTACAAATACACCGATGGCGATCAGGGCGCCTCCGAGAACGAGGGCCCAGGTAGAGATGGGAATTGATGGTGGTGGCTCCAACGGTCTGTTCATTGTGCTACCACCAGCGAATGTCACTGCCGCATTTCTTGCAAGTAATCTGCCTTCTATTCTGGCATATGAATTCATGGTTATAGATGTTAAGGCCAATACGTTACCGTAAAAATCTGTATAGTTTCCAATGGTCGCTGAACTGCCAACCTGCCAAAAGACGTTATCAGCCAGAGCGCCTCCGGTAAGGATAACATTGCCACCTGACCCAGACGGAAAAGGTCCACCGCCTACTGTAGTAAAGTCAGATGCTATCTGAAAAATCCATACGGCATCTGCATCACCCTGAGCATCAAGTGTCAGATTGCCTGATTGTATTAAAAGTGTAGAGGTTGATTTATAAATGCCCGCGTAAAGTGTTGTGCCGCCCTGATCACCTGATACTGTAACGGGCGCCGGGGCGGATGCTCCTGCAGCATCAAGATACGCATTGGTAAGGTCCAGTTTGGCCTGTAAAAGCATGGCAGCCACACCCGGAGGGGCAACATCATCGGCAGCGTAAATCGCTCCATTCACTACGCTGGAAGGAGGAACTCCTGTGATGGAAGAACGAAAGCCCGGACTTAACCCAACATCCATATCATTAATCACACTAGGGACTCCGCCGAAGGTGATTGCTGTACCTGCGAGAACCCCGAAGTCGGCAGCCGAATTAAGATCAGGTGCAATCTGTCCGAAATTCACATTTGGCATAAAAAACAGCATAGCCACTGTTAATGCTTTGAGTAGTTGTGTTTTCATTTTATTTTGTTTTAATATTAAAATTATTTGTAAGTTCTTGACAATAAAATAATTAGCTTGGCAATGCGCGTTTAATACTTGTTTTTCCTGGTATTAAACAATAGATATTTTCACATCTAAGCACAAACTTATAACATTTAAAAGTAAAAAGCAAATATTTATCTATAAAACTTTTAAAAAACCCGGTAAAAGACAATTTTTCATTCTTCTGAAGAATTTATACCAATAAATTTCAATAAGAATATTCAAAGATATGGAATATTAATTGAAGGGGGAGATTATTGAACTCCGGAATGTTCCTGGGTGCGTTAACAGAAAAGGTGAAACGATTAATGAGGAGGTTTTTCTCCCTTAGTATCTTTGGGTGGTTTAGCTTGTTTTGTTGTCTTTACCTTTGCCGCCTTTTTGGGCTGATTGGTTTTCTGGCGTTCTGCCGGCTGCTGCTTACCCGGCTGATCAACTTTTAGCTGCTGTGCTGGCTGCTGCTTAGCCGGTTGATCGGCTTTTTGCTGCTGTGATGGCTGCTGCTTAGCCGGTCTATCGGTTTGCTGCTGCGATGGCTGCCGCTTAGCCGGTTGATTTACTCTTTTCGTCGGAGTTTCAGTAGCTTTTTGCGATGAAGTTTTCACATTTTCCAAACTCGTCACTTTGGATGGAGCAGGTTTCTGTCCGCCGGAGGTATGTTTTTGCACCTGCGGTCTGTATAGCTGAAGCTGATTTTTGCTCAGGTTCTGACCGGGCTGGCTTCTTTCTTTAATAGCAACCGGGGTAATTGTTTTACCAACATGTTTTTCTACTTCTGTCCTTTCCGGACCTGCATTGTATGTTACATTGCGTGAATTATCAACCCGGATATTATTTATCACCGTGGAATTGTTGATGATCGTAACATTGTTTGAGGAATTAATATAGTAGTTATTGATGTTCCTTCTTCCAAAATCCCTGTCTCTTACAAAAGTCCACTGATTATAAGGTACATTATAGCCATTACCATAAGCTACACTGATGCTGACACCAGGCCCTATTGGTGCCCATCCGTAATAATCTCCTGATCTTCTCCAGGTAACCCATCCCGGACCCCATTCGTAATCCGGAACCCACATGGGTCCGTAATAAGGATCGATGTACCAGCGACCATAGTGAAAAGGCGCCCATCCCCATGAATAATAAGAGACCCATGTCCACCCCTCATCGGTTAATACCCAATAGCCGTCAGTGGCATAAGGAGAAAACCCGGGAGCTACATCGGGTATCCAGACATATCCATAATCGGAACTGTATACCCATGTTCCATAGGGGCTTAATTCATCATAAAAAACCTGGAAGCCTATAGATACCCCCTGTGCAGATGCTTTTTGCGGTGTTATGCTTACACCTATAAAGAGCATAAGAAAAATAGATATAATTCTGATTTTAGTTTTCATTGATTATGTTTTATTGTGATGAAATTATCACGCTGCAAAGTTGCGCACCTTTATACTCAAAAGTGTTACACAATTCCGGAAAAGAGTTGCATCATTCACACATTATCAAGTGTGAGGCGTTTTTTGCGTTTGAGCGATTTAAAAAAGGAAGGCGTTAAACCTGTTATCTTTTTAAATTGATGGGAAAGATGGGCTACACTGCTGTAATGAAGTTTCCAGGCAATTTCAGAAAAGTTGAGTTCGTCATAAATGATGAGCTCTTTTACCCGTTCAATTTTATGAAGAATGATGAAATGTTCAATAGTGATCCCTTTTGTTTCTGAAAAAAGATTTGCAAGATAAGTATAGTCATAATTCAATTTTTCACTCAGGTAATCGGAAAAATTTGTTTTGGGCAATTCATCTGCATAATGGATCATTTCGATAATAACATTTATTATTTTTTCAATCAGTATGGCTTTCTTGTCATCCATCAGTTCAAGCCCTGATTTCAATAAAGCGGTTTTCAACCGGGCGCGTTGTTCAGCAGTAATACTTTCCCTGATCTGCACTTCACCCAGATCCACTACTCCGTAATGCAGCCCGAGTTTATCCAGCTCTGACTTCACCACCATTTTGCAGCGAATGCTTACCATGTATTTGATGTAGAGTTTCATATTATTCATACCTGCCGAAAACGGCAGCCTGTCTGAAAACCTTCATTGAATCGTGTAAATATAGGAAAATATTCCGGAAATTCATTCAAATTGAAAAAGAATTTCACGGTGGGTAAATTATTCCTGCATGCGGGAGGTCGTCATATACAAAACAAGGAGGTCCCCGCTGATGCGGGGATGACGTTTCATGCTTTCGTGGGTTAGTACTTATTTTTTGTGGCTTCCCTTAGCTTTTCCAGGGTTCGTGCTATGGGAATGATGCGGATTATTTTGATTTTTGTCACTCCCCTGGGATCTTCCCGGGTTTGTGCTATAGGTATGATGTGGGTTATTTGGATTTCTTTGCGATCCCCTATGATGTCCGTTGTCTCCTCTGACAAATACAGCACAGGATGATGTGCTGAACAAAAGACCTATGCATAATAACAGCATAGCAAGAAGTCTAAATGTTTTCATTTTTTTTAATTCCTCTTTTTAGCTTTTTCTGATTTGGCATTGCCCTGTTCAGCAAAACCGGAAACTTCTTCCATTACCCCGGTTTAAAAGATTCTCCGCCCCCGTATAACCTGAAATAATAATGCAATAATTGCAATAACAAGAAGAACGTGTATGATTCCACCGGCACTGAAGTAAAAAAATCCCAAAGCCCATCCGATAATCAGGATCACTGCAATGATATAAAGTAGATTTCCCATGACTGTAAGTTATTTAAGTTTGTGAGTAAATTTTTACATTGACAAAGGTATGCCTCTCTATTCCGGGAATCGTTACATAATTTTGGGAATAAGTTACATCATTCACACATTATCAATGTAATGCTTCTCTTGCTCATGTGAGGTCCTTCTTCGGGATAACGAAACAGAAGGCGGGGAGGCATGGACAAGTCTGTTCCGAAAATTCACAATCTGATGAGAGTTTTTAAGCTCAATCCCACTTTCTTTCCGAAAAAAATTCACAGCCTCCCCAATGATGACCAATTGCCTTTCCACGGCACTTTTAGTTTTTTGATCTCTCTGATAACCAGCAAAATCAGGAACATCAGAAAGAAATTCCCCGATTAAACCGGCAGCAATAAGAATATCAGATAGATATTTCCTGCTTCTCCCTGTCATAAATCAATTTTTTCGTTTCTTCAAGGCTGGAAAAAAAGTAAGGATTCTTAACCGGCTGATCCGAAACCAGGTCGACTTTCCGGTTGAAAAGTTTTTCCAATTGGTCCCACAATTCAAGAAGGGCTTCTCCCTTGTCCATCGGTGACATCGGAAGAAGTTCAACGAGAAGGTCAATATCGCTGTTTTCTTCAGAAAACTTTCCGGAAACCACGGAGCCAAAAGCATAAAGCTTCCGAACCCCATAGCGTTCGCATAATTCAGAGATTTGATGAATATTTTTCCGGATCAGGTTTTCCATGTTAATTATCCAGTTTAATAAACAAATCTACTAAAATTTGGCTTTCAATTGCTAAATTCTATGTTAAAAACTGTTTCCAACGGAAGATTTGTTTTCTTTTCATGTCCTTGTATTGCCGTGCGGTAAATTTTAATATAAACCGCGGAGACGCGAAGACGCAGAGAAATTTTCACGCTTCACGCTTCACTCTTCACTCTTCACAAAGACACTCTTTTCGATCAGGATGAGTGAAAATTGAATAAATTTGTAAAAAATATTTCATGGAAACCATTGTAATTAAAACCAAAAATAAAGCTGAACTGAAATTTTGGCTGGAACTGATAAAAAAAACGGGTGCCGAAGCGATGACTATTAGTGCGGAAGATCTTGAGGATGCTGTTCTTTCATCACGTATTGAAAAAGGGATGAAGACACCTGATGTCAGCCGTGAAAGAGTTATGAATGCTTTAGGAAGATGAATACAGCATTTAAGGCTTCGTTTCTCAAGGCGATCGAAAAGATCAGAGATATGCAATTAAAATCTGAGGTTGCCCAAATAATTGAAAAGATTGAGGCAGCTGACGATTTGAGAAGCATAGCCAACTTAAAAAAAATGAAAGGACGCAGGAAACACTATCGGATTAAAGTTGGAGACTACCGGATAGGACTTAAAATCATTGATAATGTTGTTTTTTTCGTTGATCTTGCCCATAGGAAAGATATTTATAAACATTTTCCCTAATCAGCCATAACTGTTTGATTATTAATGCAATTTATAATCTAAAACCGCGTTGACGCGGAGTCCAGAGGATTTTCACTTTTCACTCTTCACTCTTCACTCTTCACTCTTCACTTTTCCTGGGGATGACGTTTCCCGGTTGGACGAAGTTTTAAAGATGGGTGTGGGAGGTGCTGAACCATCAGGATATTATTTCAATGATTTTTTCTAAAACAATAGGAAAGCGTTCATCCACCATAAACGGATGTATTTGCGTCCGGATAATTTCTTCAGAATAAGGGTCGTTGATAATTTTATTCTCCATGCAGGATTCTACTTTTCAGTTCATTCACGGCCAAATCCCTTTCCCGGGCTCTGCCTATCCTCAAAGCATCAGCCAATGCCAGCAATTCATACAGCTTATCATCCTGGTCCACAGCATCGGGCACTGAGGAATAAAGGGGTACAATGCCATGTCCTCTGACTTTTCCTTTTGCCCAGGGCCAAACATACGATTCGTCGCTTAAAATAACAGTATTTAAAGGTCCTGCTGAATGGGCGGTAGGCATACCCCTTACCACAGGCCCGGGTTTCTGTGGAAATACATACGCAAGACCATATTGTAAAAAGTCCATAAAGGCAAGGCGCATGACCTTTTTGCCGCTGCCATCAAGCAATCCGGCATATTTTGAACGGGCTACCGACTCGCTCACCTCCGACTGGCTCATTTTTAAAGCTTCGGCCAGGGGCATTTGCTGCCAATTGCCGGTATTTAAAGCAATAATTTTCAGCAGAATAACCACATCCTGTGGTTTCATACTAGTTTGAACTTGTTTCATTTCTTAATACTTTATTGCATATTGCGATATGCAATATTAAGAAATAAATTATTGAAAAACAAAATAAACCAAAAATATATTGCATATCGCGATACGCGATACTTTACAATCCCCATCCGAAAAATCATCGCCTTTTCAGCTTTTTCAGTTCTGATATAAAACCAGAAGATCCCGGTTAGACGACGTTTTAAAGAGGCAGTGTGGGAGGGGTTCAACCGGATGTAAAATGAAATTATCCAACAGCCATCTTAGCTGAATCCTTCCATAAATATGGTGGCATTGGCTCTTTGAGTTCCCAAGTAATGTTCATAGGTTTTGAACCTGTGTGTTCAATAAATCTCACATCTCCAAGAAAAACGTATGACATTGTATTCTTATATTCATCCTCATTCCTTTCCCTCACAAACAACAAAATTGTCTTATTTAATTCTTTTTGATTTATATAGGTCAATCCTTTCCCAACATCAGGTCTTGCCGAGTTCTGAGTTTGCCAATGAAAAAGCCGCTCACTAATTGCAAAATCCTGATATAGTGTAGAAGGAGAAAAATCTTTTTCTGATTTAATTAAATCGACAAATAGCAACTCCGTATTTAAATTTTGAATCATTGCAACTCCTTCCCTATTTGAAGATTCCTTTTTAAAAGTATTGAGTCCAAATGCAGCAAGGGTTTGGTCTCTTGTATAACGGCTATGAAGTTTAAGAGGTTGAATATAAGGAAGTGAGATTTCTTTTTCTAAGAAGTCAACTTTATCTATGAGGATTTCAATCATTTCAATGATCTCATCCGTTAGAATTTTATTTCTACCGATTGCTTTAATACTATCTTCAAGTGTGTCAAACCCACCAGCAGTCTGCCAAACATCATAATGTAGCATTAAGCACATGGCTTTTTCTTCTTCATTGAATTTTTTAAAATCGACATCAAAACCCTGCTTAGCTAACGACAAAATAAATTGGAAGTAGGAATTTGAATTGCACGAAAGCCACTTTTTACTGATTGCTCGGTAAATTTCATTCTCATTAGTTGAAGGATAATCTTCAATTTGTTCAGCCATCACACACAATCTTTTCCAATTGCCCTTTTTATAAATCAGTTGTAAAGGAATATGGCAAAAGTTTGAAAAGTTTTTAAGCGTAAGAGGTAAAGTAGTTTGGTATTTGTAATTACGAATTTTATTTAGCAGTTGATTTCTGTTTAGCAAGGTTGCATTCCGAATGTTTTGCAAAATAAAATCTTTTGCTTTTTTCTCTAAAATAATTGCGCATCCTAAAGGTAAATGAGGAAAATCATCTTCAATTTCCTTTTGAGTTGAAGTATTTGTTTTTCCAACCAATGCCCTAAATTTACCTTCAAAATCATATTCCGGTCTTGAGTTTCCAACAAAATCTAATACAGTCAAGCATTCTTTTCCATCAGCTAGTCTTAAGCCTCTTCCAAGCTGTTGAAGAAAAATTGTTAAACTTTCTGTGGGCCGAAGGAATAAAACTGTATCCATTTCAGGTATATCAATCCCTTCATTAAAAATGTCTACGACAAAAAGATAATTAATGTCCTTATTCAATAACTTTCGTCGAAGTTCTTCTCTCAACTCATTTCTTGAACTAACCAAGTAATCTGCTTTTAATCCGGCAAACGTGAACTTTTCAGCCATATATTGAGCATGTTCCTGTGTTACACAGAAACAAAGTGCTCTTACATCATCTTTATCTTTTAGGTATTTGTTGAGATTAAATATTATTTCACCTACCCTTCTATCATTTCGAGTATAGATTCTGGTTAATTCACTTGGTAAGTATCTTCCGTTTTGCCATGAAGCATTTGACAAATCAATACTATCCGTAATTCCGAAATATTGAAAAGGACATAGCAATTTTCTGTTTAGCGCTTCTGGTAGCCTGATTTCAGCAGCAATGGTATCTGAGAAATCTTTGAGAATATCTTCACCATCCATTCTCTCAGGTGTAGCAGTTAAGCCTAAAAGAATTTTCGGCTTGAAACGATTTATTATTGGACGGTAACTTGAAGCAGCGATATGATGAACTTCATCTACAATGATGAAATCATAAAATGAATCTGAAAGAGTTAGTGAGTCAATTCTGTTATTCAGTGTTTGAACAGAAGCAAAAACGCAATCAAATTTTTCCGGTTCACTTCCATCAACCCATAACTCACCAAAATTATTATCTCTCAAAATACCTTGAAATGTTGCTAGTGCTTGTTGTAGTATCTCTTTGCGGTGAGCCACATACAGAAGTTTTGCAGATGAGTTTTGCTTTTTAAAGTTTTTGAAATCAAATGCTGAAATAACGGTTTTACCAGTTCCGGTTGCAGCAACAATTAAATTTCTGTAACGGTTGTGCACTATTCTTTCCGTCTCTAACTTTTCCAAAATTTCTTCCTGGAATGGAAAAGGTTTAATATCAAAATAGGCAGCAGGGTTATTTCTTTCATGAGATCTCTCCTTTTTGAGAGCTGTTTTTAATTTTTCAGTGTGATGTGCTTTATCAAATAATTCAAATTCTTTGTCTTGCCAATAAGTATCAAAAGTTTTCTGAAATTTATCAATGATGTGCCCAACTTCTTTTGTTGTTACTTTAAGATTCCATTCTAAACCACTTGTCAATGCAGAACGGGAAATGTTAGATGAACCAATATAGCCGGTGTGAAATCCAGTGTTTCTGAAAAACAAATACGCCTTAGCATGTAATCTCTCATTATCTGTATTGTATGAAATTTTAATTTCTGTGTTATTCAAACCCGATAAATACATTACTGCTTTCAAATCAGTAGCACCCATGTAAGAAGTCGTAATCACTTTTAATTGCCCACCTTTTTCAGTAAATTCAAATAATTCTTTCTCAAAAATTCTTATTCCTGTCCACTTGATAAATGAAACAAGGAAATTGATCTTATCCGAAGAAAGAATTTCTTTTTTGATTTCACTTTCAAGCGAAATGCCTGCATTATTGCCAGTAAATAATTCGCTTTGAGATAATCTAGTATAAGGTGTAATTTCTTTGAGATGTTTTTCAAAATCAGAAAATCCTGCATCAATCTTTGAAAAGATTGCAGAAAGAATCTTTGCCTCAGTTGCAATCAAATCTTCATCAAACACTTCATCCTTTAACTCAGTTCTTAAAAGAAAAATAATTTTGTTTGAAAGTTCAATTTGTTTTTCAATGCTATCTTCTCCAGAAATTAGATTCAAAGCAAATCGGATTACCTCAACCAAATATTGTGATAGAACTCTTGACGCTTCATTTTTATCAATTGCACTTTCCTTAATGTAAAATGTATTTCTGTCCAAATCATTCAGTTTGGAGGAAATCAATTTGTTAATGAGTTGTTCATAGAGCCCTTGCTGTGTCATAATTTAATTTTAAAAATTCTTCTAAAACAGGAATATCAGCAGAAGCCCAATCCAAAAATTTTAATTCTTCTTTTGCAAACCATTTGAAATCTTTATGTTCAGCCAAAACAATTTCACCTGCCAAGTATTTAGAAACAAAAGGAATAAGGTTGATAGAGAAAGTTTCATAATTAAAACATTTAGTTTCTAATTTCTCCAAAAGTTCTATTTCTATATTCAGTTCTTCTTTTATTTCTCTTCGTAGGCAATTTTCTGCGGTTTCATTCACTTCAATCTTTCCGCCTGGAAATTCCCACTTCAATGGCAGATCCATCGTCTCACTTCTTTGAGTTACCAAGATTTTATTATCTCTAAGAATAATTGCACAAGTAACTTCAATCATATTCAATTCAGATTAATTTCTGCAAGTTTTATAGGAACAGCATTTCCTAATAGCTACTAACATCTCGCTAACCGAGCCATTCCCTCCCCCCTCACTCTCCCCCCAACCTCGCACTACTCGCCCCTCCTGCCGAATACTCCGGTGAGCTTACGCTGATTTTCTTACCATCCAAAACAGATAGCGCCAGGTCGAGGTCGGTGATGATGTCGTCGGGATGTTCGGCGCCCACACACAGGCGGATCAGGTTGGGCGGGATGTCGGCAATCCTGCGTCCTTCTTCGCCCTGCTGTGAATGGGTGGAAATAGCCGGGATGGTGGCCACGGATTTGATCCTGCCCAGGTCGGTGGCGCGCCAGATGCGCCGGAAGCCGTCGAAAACATCGCGGGTGGCCTGCGCACCGCCTTTGATGCGGAACGACATCAGGTGGCCGTAACGGTTCACGGGCTTGCCGTAAAGCTCGTCCTTTTCGGCGTCTGCCAGCCACATATACCTGCTTGCCAACTCGTGCAACGGATGGGTTTCCAACCCCAGGTAATCAACCTGTTCAACATGCTTGTGGCCTGCAAGGTAATTTGCCACGGTCATCGTGCTGCGGCTGCACTGGTCGACACGCATCCGCAGGGTACGGATGTCGTTCAGCGCCAGGATGGCATTCATGGGAGAAATATTCGGCCCGTTGTCGCGGTTGGGTAAAACTTTGAGATACATGCAATAGTCGGCCTTCAGGGCATCGTTGTCAATGTTCGTGGTGATATGCTTTTTCGCGATGACAGCCCCTCCTATTCCAAATCCGCTCGTGGCCAATGTCTTGGAAACTGATTGAACTACAATATCCGCTCCCCACTGGATCGGGCGCATCAGGGCAGGCGTTGCCACCGTAGAGTCAATAATCAGCGGGATATTATGGGAGTGGGCGAGTTCAACCACCTTTTTAAGGTCAAAGAATGCCTGGCCCGGGTTGGAAGGCATCTCGCCGTATAGAAAACGGGTGTTCTCATCGATCAGCCCGGCCCATTCATTAATGTCGCTGGAGTTGATCACCTTGCGCCATTCGATGTTTCGCTCGCGGTGTTTTCTTATAGCAAATTGTTGGAAGGTACCCCCGTAGAGCTGGCATGTGGCCACAAAATTAATCGGCCGGCCGGGGTTCTTCGGATCTACCGCGAGCAGAGGTTCAGCCGCAGAGGCGATTGCAGCCATTCCGGAAGAAGTGGCCACGCAGGAAGTCTCCTCGCTTGCGCCATAACCATCGAGCAGGGCCAGGACACCCTCCAGGTAATATATACTGGGGTTGGCGATGCGGGAATAGCACCAGGTCGGTATCTCATAGGCAAGCGCGGCTTCCATCTCGTCGGAATCGCGGTAGGCCTGGGAGGTCGACATATACATTGGCTCAATGATGGAGCCCTGGTTGAAATCGAGCGCCTCCTGCATGGAGTAAATGCCGTGGACTGCAATGGTGTCGAAGCGGCATTTGCGCATCTGGTCGGTATTTTCCTGGTGCCAGGCCATGGCGCGGCGGGCTGCATCTATGTAGTATTGTTTACCGGTAGGCATAGTCAGTTTGGTTAGGTTTATGAAATGTTAAATTTAGGCATTAAGATGAAATAGTCGAGCTATTGTGAATTATTTATTGATAATTTTCTTTATTAAGGTTTCTCGCTGATTTGCGCAGATCAATAAAACGCAGATTTGCACAGATCAGGCACAGATTGCTTTTTTCACCGCGGAGGCGCGAAGGCGCAGAGCCACCGTTCCACCGTTTCACCGTTTCACTGTTCCACCGTTCCACTGTTTTTTCTACCTTTGCAAAATCAATCAAAATAAAATCACTCTCATGAATTACGATCTTATCGTTATAGGCAGCGGACCGGGGGGCTATGTGGCTGCGATCCGCGCTTCGCAACTGGGTATGAAAACGGCCGTCGTGGAGAAAGAATCACTGGGCGGGGTTTGCCTCAACTGGGGATGCATTCCCACTAAAGCATTGTTAAAAAGTGCGCAGGTATTCAGGTATGCAAGCCATGCCATCGATTATGGTGTTAAAATAGAAGGCGCCATTACGCCTGATTTTGAAGGGATGATCAAGCGCAGCCGCGATGTGGCCAACAGTATGAGCAACGGGGTGCAGTTCCTCTTCAAGAAAAATAAAATTGATTTCCTGAAAGGCACAGGAAAGATAAAACCCGGCAAAAAGGTTGTGGTAACCGATGAATCCGGCAAAACCACCGAATACACGGCCAATCATATCATCCTGGCCACGGGGACCCGTTCCCGTGAGCTTCCGAATCTAAAGCAGGACGGCAAAAAGATCATCGGCTACCGCCAGGCGATGAACCTGCCCAAACAGCCGAAATCCATGGTGGTGGTGGGCTCCGGTGCTATTGGCAGTGAGTTTGCATATTTTTATAATTCAATAGGAACCGAAGTCACGCTCATCGAGCTTTTACCGAATATTGTCCCTCTCGAGGATGAGGAAGTGTCAAAGCAGCTGGAGCGGAGCTTTAAAAAAGCAGGGATCAAGGTGATGACGGATGCGACGGTAGAATCGGTTGATGTGAGCGGGAAAGGGTGTAAGGTGATTGTGAAGCATGGAGGCATGGAGGCGGGGAAGCACGGAAAAGGGAATGAGGTGATTGAGTGTGAAGTGGTATTGTCGGCTGTTGGCGTAAAATCGAATATTGAAGGTTTAGGCTTGGAAGAAGTGGGCATTGTTGTAGAAAAAGACAAGATCAAGGTTGATGAATATTACCGGACGAACGTGGAAGGCTATTACGCCATCGGCGATATCGTCCCGGGCCAGGCGCTGGCTCATGTCGCTTCGCACGAAGGGATCACCTGCGTGGAGAAGATCGCAGGAATGGACGTCGAACCGGTCGATTACAATAATATCCCGGGATGCACCTACACCAGTCCTGAAATAGCATCGGTAGGATTTACGGAAAAGCAGGCCAGGGAAGCGGGATACGAGATAAAAACCGGCAAGTTCCCCTTCACGGCATCTGGCAAGGCAAGTGCTTCAGGCAATAAGGAAGGATTTATCAAGGTGATCTTTGATGCGAAATACGGAGAATGGCTTGGTGCACACTTCATTGGCGAGAATGTCACGGAATTGATAGCCGAAGTGGTTGTGGCGCGCAAACTCGAAACCACAGGCCACGAAATTATAAAGTCTATACACCCGCACCCGACGATGTCAGAAGCTGTAATGGAAGCAGTGGCGGCGGCTTATGGGGAAGTAATTCATATTTAGTTGACAGTTGACAGTTGACAGTCGGCAGTCAGTGGCAAAACAATTTAACAATTTAACAATTCAGCTTTGAATTTTGAACTTAATCAAGACTAAAATAGAAGACCTCGTACTTATCCAGCCGGATGTCTTTCCGGATGCAAGGGGTTATTTTTATGAATCCTTTCAAAAGGAAAAGTTCCGGAACCTGGGGATTAATGTTGATTTTGTACAGGACAACGAGTCGATGTCCCAGGGGAATGTTTTGCGGGGCCTGCATTTCCAGAAGCCGCCTTTCGCGCAGGGAAAGCTGGTCCGGGTGGTGCGCGGGTCGGTGCTGGATGTGGCAGTGGATCTGAGGAAGGGCTCGAAGACTTACGGAAAATGGAAATCTTCTGTCCTAAGTGCAGCCAACAAGCTGATGATGTGGATACCGGAAGGGTTCGCCCACGGCTTCCTGACACTGGAAGACGATACCATCTTCCAATATAAATGCACGAATTTCTACAATAAGGAATCGGAATCCGGCATCATCTGGAACGATCCTGATTTGCAAATAATTTGGGGAAATGATAACCCGCTTGTCTCTGAAAAGGATTTGAAGGGTATGCGGTTTAAAGATCTTAAGAGCCCATTCTAGGAGGACCACTAACCACTAACCACTAACCACTAACCACTAACCACTAACCACTAACCACTAACCATATGTCACGACGTTTATTGGCAATCCTGGTAGCTGCTGTGGCCATTTTTTTCATTGGGATATTATATCTTTTCTTAAATAAAAGGGAAAGCACAAAAGAGAAAGAACCGGTAACAGAAACAATGGTTTTCGTGGAAGGGATGAACTATACCATGCCGGTACCCATCCCCGATTCCGCGACATTTGCCGGTGAACCTGTCCCGATGGACATTTTTTACGTGCGCGAACAATTCGACCGGGAGCTGACAGTTAATACCTATTGGCATTCATCCACTATTCTTAACATAAAAAGAGCGGCCCGCTGGTTTCCGGTGATTGTACCGATCCTGGCAAAGAACGGCATACCGGAAGATTTCAAATACCTGGCCATTATCGAAAGCGGCCTGTTGAACGTGGTTTCCCCTTCGGGTGCGACCGGGTTCTGGCAATTCCTTGAAAAAACCGGGAAAGAATACGGTCTGACCATTAATAAGGAAGTCGATGAGCGTTATCATGTCGCAAAAGCCACGGAAGCGGCCTGTGCTTACCTGAACAAATCATACATCAAATTCGGCAACTGGACCCTGGTGGCGTCTTCTTACAACGCCGGGCAGGGCCGCATTGACGAAACCATCGATAAACAGCAGGTCAGGAGCTATTACCACATGTTCCTGAGTGACGAGACTTCACGCTTTGTTTTCCGTATCCTGGCCATCAAGAGCATTTATGAAAACCCCGTCAAATACGGGTTTAAAATAGCTCCGGGTGATTTATACGGCCCGCTCGATGTTAAAACCCTAAAAGTCAAAGAATCCATTGACGATCTCCCGGCTTTTGCCCGCGAACATAAAACCACTTATCGCATGCTGAAAGAGCTGAACCCCTGGCTGAGGTCGGATAAACTGACTGTGCGGGGGGAGGAGTTTGAGATTGCATTGCCGAAATGAGGAGTTCCAGGGCCCCAAATTTCAAATTTCAAATAATGAGGAGTTCCAGGGTCCCAAATTTCAAATTTCAAATTTCAAATTTCAAATTCGGAATCATTCCCGCAATTTTTTCAGCAGTTGATTGAATGTCTTCACTATCCACGTTGATCGTGTGAATTTTACCTTTATCCCGTTTAGAAAGTCCGAACAAATAAGCTTTGTCGTAATAAGTCAATACCGCGGAAACCGCTCCGATGAGGTTACCCTGTTCTAAAGCATGTATTGCAGCATTGGCCTTATCGCCTCCCATCCGGCTTCCAATCTTCCGGATAAGGGCAGAAAGCTCAATGGTTTCAAAATTGCCATATTCTACAGACAGTCGTTTAACCCTGGAGTCAAATGGGACATCGACGAAAACTATTGGAGCAACGGCCATTTTTATAAATATTAGTTCGGGAATTATAATCTTTCCTATGTTCCTGCTCTCATCCTCAATCCAAACCGGCTTATGAGGATCAAAAGTAATCCATTGCGATGCCAGGTCGTTCTCGAATTGTTCGGTTGTGGGCTGATCAGCCTGGCCAAGGGATCCAAAAGCCGACCCTTTGTGGTTAGCAAGACCTTCAAAATCTAAAACCTGCTCGCCAATCGAGGATAAATGCTTTAGTATTTCTGTTTTCCCGCTTCCGGTCATCCCCCCCAGAACAATGATTGGAGGGCCTTGCTTAAGTGATTCCCTGATGTAATGACGGTAGGCCCTGTATCCACCCACCAAAACGGAAGTTTTAATTCCGGAAAATTTAAGAAGCCATGCCACAGCTTCACTTCTCATCCCACCACGCCAGCAATGCACCAACACCTCACCTGACTTTGCATGTTCCCAGCCTTGCTTTACCAAGTCACACAGCTTGCGTCCGGCAATTTCCAGGCCTTTCAATATTGCAGCGTCACTGCCGGTTTTGGTATAGGTTATCCCCACCGAAGCCCTTTCATCATCATCAAATAAAGGCAGGTTGATTGCCCCGGGTATATGTCCCTGCCGGAACTCTTTGGGAGCACGAACATCAATGACCGGAACCGATTGCGACCGTCCCAGAAATTTATCAGGCTGGAGTTTAAGGATTGGATCTTCCATATTTGAATCATCGCAAAATTAACTTTTAATTACCTTTGCTGAAACCCTATACCTTATGAAATACATCGGCGCTCATGTCAGTGCAGCCGGAGGTGTCGAAAATGCCCCGCTGAATGCTTACAAGATTGGAGCCAAAGCTTTTGCCATCTTCACGAAAAACCAGAAACAATGGAAAGCTTCACCACTGACGGAAAAAAGCATATCCCTGTTTAAAGAAAATTGTAAAAAATACGGCTACCTGCCTGAATATATCCTTCCGCATGATGGCTACCTGATCAATCCCGGAAGCCCGGATAAAGAAATGCTGGAAAAATCGCGGGTGGCTTTGCTGGATGAGATGCAAAGATGCGAGCAGCTTGGCCTGACCATGCTCAATTTCCATCCCGGGGCACACCTGAATAAGATAACGGAAAATGACTGCCTGAAAATCATTGCTGATTCTATTAATATTTGCCTCCGGAAAACAAATGGAGTGACGGCAATTATCGAGAATACAGCCGGCCAGGGAAGCAGCGTCGGTTATAAATTCGAACACCTGCGGACAATCATAGACCTGGTTGATGATAAAAGCCGGGTCGGTGTGTGCCTTGACACTTGCCATACTTATGCATCGGGTTATGATATCAAGCAGGAAGACGGATACCAATGGACTTTCAGCGAATTCGACCGGATTATCGGGCTTTCCTATCTTAAGGGGATTCACCTTAATGATGCCCGTAAAGGGCTTGCTTCAAGGGTCGACCGCCATGAAAGTATCGGCAAAGGGGACCTGGGGAAAGAAGTTTTTATCCGGATCATGAATGATCCCAGGTTTGACAATATACCGATCATCCTCGAAACACCGGATGAGGATATCTGGGCAGAGGAGATTGCATGGCTCTATGATGCTATTGGTCATTAGTCAATGGTCATTAGGTAGTCATAAAGTTGTAGACTAATGACTAATGACTATAACTCAAACTCCAGGAAATCCTGCTGCTCCTTCAACCTCCTATTCATCCCCATTCCCTGCAGATTAACATCATCCGTTTTTCGTGTTTCATACTCCGGTGTCAGCCGCTGACCAGTTGGTTTAAGCAATTCCGGGCCTTCCGCGCGCAGGTTTTTAATAGCAGGATCTATGGGATAAGCGTTCATAAGTTCCGCAGGGTATGGCCTGAGCATTCCGGTGACATCGGAAAGGGGAATATCGCTGTTAATCCAGGCTTGCTCATGCGATCTGGGCAGGATAACCGGAGAGCGATGATGGGGGATCTTTTGAAGAAGTTCATTTGCCACTGTTGTGATAATAGCAAAAGACCGGATGATCTCACCGGTGTCCTGATTCACCCATGTATCCCAGATCCCGGCAAATGCAAAAGGCCTCTCCCCTGCCTTCAGATAAACCACAAAAGGCTTTGATAGTTTCTCCTTCGTCGTCCCTTCAATAAAACAATCAGCCAGGACAAGGCATCTCTGTGAGCGGATAGGTTTCCGGAATGAAGGTTTGGTGATAATGCCCTTTGCACCCGCATAACCAGGGTTATCTTCCACGTTATGATCACCTTCAGCCCGCGCATTGATAAGATACATGGGTTTTTTGGCCCAGAAAGGGTTCATGCCGAAGCGAAACAGGTCCAGTTGCCTGGGGTTTTCATCAGTTATGACGGCAGCCAGTCTACCCGGGGAAATATTGTAACTGGGCCTGTAATCAAATCCTTCAGGGGCTTTAACATTGAAACGCTTTTCAAGTAATTCCACTTTTTGCACCAATACATATCTACCACACATCGATACAAAATTAATTAAGATTACCGTGGATTATTCTCAATTTTTTGGGTGACTTCATCCATAAAAGGCGCCAGGGAAATGCTATTATCCAAAGCAACCAAAATAGCAATGTAATTTTCAATTTGCCGGATCAGGATAAGGTTTCCTTTATTATCCCTGCAGCTGAATCCCTGAAAAGCCATTGTCACATCCGTAAATCGCTTGTTGTTTGAAATGCTTTGCCTGGCGTCGGCAAGAATTTCAAGTGCCTTCGACTGATCAGTGAATTTTATTACAATCCTGTGGTGACTGCCTTGGGAACAGGCTAATGCTTCCTGTATTTTAAAAATATCCTTATAATCAAAATAATAGAAATTAGATAAGGCAAGATTCCCTTTGAGAAAAATCACTTTCTTCCCCGGGTCCAGAAACTGAAAAGTTTGCAAAAGATCAGGATAACTTCCGTCATCCGGTATCTTTTGTCCGATCAGGTTAGCCAGTTTGGCCAGCAAAGGTTCATCAAGATGTTGCCGCGATGACCAGGATAAATTCACATAATATTTACTTTTCCAGAAAGAAATATAATCCTCTTTGACCGCTGACAGATTCCCGTACTGCTTCGACCATTCAGCAGCCTGCTGGGTTATGCTGAAAATGCCATAAGCTGAGGGGGCATCAATCATTTCATAAATTTCAACCTGGATATTGTTTAAAGACGGGTCAGCATAATGCGCTGAAACAACTCTTTCGAAACCATATTCGAGATAAAGATCAGCGCCTCCATCGATCAGGTCATACAAATTATCTCCAATAAATATCTGCGGTTCGGAGGTCATTTTCCAACCATTCAAATCGGCAAGCGTGGGAACAAGCTTTTCAATCTCCTGGCCTGCAAGATTTAGTGCACCCAGAATCATCATCGCGAATAACCATGTTGAAAATACCACTTTCATATTGAATCAAGCTTGTATTTCAGAGACTGATAATTTCGACAGATCCATTTCACCTATACCAAGTTCATACGCCCGTTTTACTGCAATAATATCATCCGCTTCCATATCAAGGCACCTTGCACCGAACGCATCAATCGCAACCGGGTCCGTACCGGCAACCACCAGGTCCAGTCTCTTCAAAGGACCGGGGCCGGCAGGGCCGTTACCAGTGATGAATTCCGAGGCATCGGCTACAGTCAGGTCAGGTTTTCTGACCAGGTTCAGGTCGGCAATACATTGCCCCAGGTATTCCGGGTCATTTCTCACACCCGATCCCAGGTGAAACGTGACATTTGTCTTCCTGGTACAAAGCCCCATCATATTTTTCAGCGCCCCTGTTAAGATCGTAGTCGCATGGTGTTTCAGAATGGGGATATTAATGAAAACATCAACTTCGCTAATCTTACGGATAATTTCAATATTTTTCAAATGGACTGCACCATCTAAGGTCTCCATAACCCTGAAATCCTTATCGTTAAAAACTGCGGGATGCTCATTTTTTTCAATCTGTACTAGTTCATCGATAATAAAACGATGTTTATCAAACTTCCCGGATCGCCGCCAGTAGTCTTTTGAAACCATCTGTAGCATAACAATCTCCCTCGCCCCTGCTTCCCAGCAAAGGAATAACATGGCCAGGGCAATGTCAGGCCGGGGATAAGTGCCCGGTTCTTCAAAATTCGAATTGAGGAGAAAACCCACCGACGAGCCATGAGGAACATATTTATTAATCCCGCCAAGTTCGTGAATAGCCCTGAGGGTGGCTTTATAATAATCGGAAGATTTAACCATGCAAAGGTCATGACCGGCAATATTTCCAAATAGCCTGAGAGGAACCAGGTTAAGCAGCATCCCGCCTGCAATCAGGCCGGATCCGCGGTAAATAAAACGTCGCCGGTCCATAGATCGATCAATTATTTAACCGGGAAATAAACATTAGTCTGCCACTTTGCGGTATCCGGTTCTGTCATTGGATCGGTAATATATTCTTCAATCGGCCCGCCATTTTCTTCCAGTCCGAAATCCTTGATAAATTCATCCAAAGCATTATAAAGGTACATCGTCTGGTCATAAGCCCCGAAATGGGTTCCCATGACCGCACGGGTTGCGGGTAAAACTTTATATTGGACCCTTCCTTTTCCGGCAACTTTACGATCCACCGGCACACAATTTTCGAATACCGTAAACTGGTTGGCTTCATCCCATTTGTGATACAATGACATGGGAGCACCTGCAAATTCAAACTTCGCGCTTTTTTGCAAGGTCATTATTTCGCCGAACATTTGTCCCATCTTCATTTCGATATCTGACCAATTGCATGAATCGATCACGGAGACAACGGCTTTTTCGGGAAACAGGGTAAGTTGCAATGCAGGCGGATCGGGCATGGCTTCGGTAACTTCCTTCAATTTTTCAAGTCCCTTGAGGAAAATAGGATTCATCATTGCCGGCATCATAGCACCGAAATATCTGTCAACCGGGTAAGACAGCGAAGGAATGTCCAGCGTCCAGGTAACCTTGGTACCGGCAGGATCGTCAGCAAATAAGAAATCGGAGGTTGCAGTTCCCCTTTGCCCGAAATCCAGAGATGAAGTGACTTTTTGATAAGGCTGGCTTTCGACAATCGTCATGCTGCCATCCCCGTATTTTTTACTAACCCATACCGTTTTTGCATTAACTCCCATTTTCGGGCCTTCATAAGTACTTGTCATCGCAGGATCGCCGGCCTGCCACGGGGACCATGCAGACCAGTTGTGGTAATTATTAACTTGTTTGTAAACCAGGCTTGCCGGTTTGTTGATCACCAGCGATTTTTCCATATGGATTTTTGATGGAAGGAAGAGGGCTACGATTAAGAATAATGCCACCAATATGGCCAGAATAACTCCAATGATTTTAAGTGCTTTCATGATTATTACTGTTGATTAAGGATTAGTGCTGATTTGTAATTATTAAATGATTGATAGTAACAAAGATAGGGATATTCGCTAATCACGCAAATGAATTTTTTGTTAACGGCTTGTTAATTGTGATGCTGCTCATTAAAATATTAAAAATCATGCAACTAATTAGTAAAAAAAGGTTGTCTAATCTAATCCGGTGTCATCCGCTAAAATTTGTGTCATTCGCGTTCAATTTAAATAGTATGCGGATAAAAGCGCATGTCCAACTGAAAATAATACTTGCGAAGTCTTCTGTGTGCCGGTCGTTCAGCATAGGATGCGGCAGATGTTCCCGGACATAGTATAAAGACACCCTAAATTTAGACTCATTATATATTTCAATTCAGTGTAAAAAGGGCCTGATTTTATATTAACTTTAAAGGTATCAAGAATATACCCCCCGACAAGTTCATATCTATATCTTTTCAAATCAAAAATTAATTCAAATGAAAACTTTGAAATATTGGCATTTTTTATTCATTCAACTTTTAGCCAGTTTATTATTCATTTTGCCTTTTAAGTCATTTTCCCAGGAATATGCAATTCCTGATACTTATCTAATAAAGGACATATGCCATTGTGATATTGATTTAGATGGCGATTATGATCTAATATTAAGTTCAAACTCATATGCTTTACCCGATTCTTTATTTATTTTCTTGAATGATGGAATCGGATATTTAACTAAGATTTCTCTTTGCAGATCAAATGGAATATTTGTTCAGTGCGGTCTCATTAATGATGATAATTATCCTGATATTATCACTTCAGACGCCGACAACATCTTATTTATGCAAAATAATGGTGATACTACATTTGGGGAGGAAGTAATTCTAGCTCCGACTTATGGTGGCAGGGTTATTGAATACATCACGGATATGGACGGCGATAGTTTGAATGATCTGGTTTATACCTACAGCGCTTATTACTGCAAATGGGGAATTTTAAAGAATGAAGGCAATTTACAGTTTACCGATCATGTCATTTTTGATGATGGCATGGGAGGAAATTTATTCCCGAGAATCGGATCCTTGAATGATGATAGCCTGCCGGATGCATGTCTTTCCTATCTGCCAACTGGCATCCATACTTTAATGAATAATGGAAATTTAACCTTTGATACATCCCTTCTTTGCACAAATAAAGCATCTCCGCGGATATGCAAATTAAATTTAACTCCTCCTGATGATATTTTGATCTTCAGCCATAACACTGATGAACTAATATTATATGAAAATCTCGGGAATAATGTGTTTATGAATAGAAACACACTTCCCTTAATTGATGCGCTGTCGTCAACTGATATTGCTGATTTGAACAATGACGGCTACGACGACTATAGTTTTGCTCTTTGTTTGTGGAGTGGATGTACAGATTCAATCTATATTTCAATAAATGATCACAATTGGACATTTTATAAACCACAGCAGTATTATGTGGGACCCATGGAATTATTCCGGACAGGGACGGCTGATCTGAACGGAGATAACTTCAGCGATATTATTATGTATGGTTATTCACCGCGAAATGCATTTAAAATACTATGGAATGATGGATTTGGAAGTTTCAGCTATGAAAATCCAGTAGGGATCAATGAAAGACTTAATCAATCAACGAAATTAAAAATAAGCCTAAAACCAAATCCATTTTCCACTTTTAGCCTAATAACAATAAAATCAACTATCAATTCTGAATTAAAGATTGTTATAAATGATTTGTATGGTAGACCAATTAAGGAATTTAATGCCGGGAAGATTAAAATTAATGAGCCGATTGAAATTAAATGGGATGGGAGAGGCTTTTCAGATCAAGAAATTCCTAAAGGGATTTATTTATTGATTGTATCAGATAATCAGCATAATACTCACACACAAAAAATAATTAAGTATTAACCAAATTCAACAGCCATGTTACTCAAAAAACAATTTTTAGCAGGAACCAAAATTTTAAGACAGCAACTGAAGCCCTCTTTATTTAGACCCATGATATATTTTCTATCACATCGAAAATAAATGATTATATTGTAATACCTTTAGTAGTGTTAAGACATAAATATATGAAAACCAAATCACAATCATCCTGCCATCGACCAAAAATATTCACTATGAAAACTAAAATAGCATTTTCAATTTTAGCAATCTTATTTTTGTTTAGTCAATTTGGCTTATCGGATGGATATAAGGTCCCTAAGTATGCTTATTCCCTGGACGTTTGCGATATTGACAATGACGGGGATATCGACATCATTTTAGGCAGCAATAACTATGGAAGTGATACCATCAGCATTTTAATGAATGATGGGTATGGGAACTTCTCACTATCTTATTTAATTAGATCAAATTTTGTTAATATTATTTGTTCATGTATAAATGCTGACAACCTCCCTGACATTGTGTCCCATAGCAGTGTCGATTCAGCGTGGGTTTATTATCCTAATTATGGGGATGGAATTTTCGGAAATAGTATCATTATTTCTAAGATAGTAGAGCAAAAAATTAACTTATTCAATTTGGACCAGAATAATTCTCCTGATTTTATTTGTTATGATCAAAGCCCGAATGGTATTCTGGGTGCTTTGTATAATAATGGTTCCGGGTCCTTTTCGCACTGTGATATTTTCGCACCACCATACGGAGGAATTTCAGAGCCGGACGCTGGGGATTTAAATGGAGATAGCCTTAATGACATTCTAGTCTCAGACTATAATAGCGGTGTTTCTATATTTTATAACCAGGATAGCGGCGTTTTTAATCAACAAAATATAGATATAAATCCGGTAACACATACTTATATCTTTGATATTAATAACGATGGATTCAATGATCTCGGACTGTACCGACATGTATTCTTCCCCGGAGGAATATGTACATTGAAAATTTTCGTAAATCAATCTTTTAATTTTATTCTCACGGATACAATACTTTTTCCACAAGGCACATTATTCGTGAATTTCGCTGATTATAATAATGATAATTATTTTGATATAGTATATGTACGAGGTTTATGGTCAGGGTCACTAGATTCCCTGTACATAGTATTAAATAACCAGGATTTGACATTTTCTTCCCCCGATAGATATTATGTGCCCAGCCCACAACTCCTTGTTGTAAAATCAGCCGATTTTGACGGAAATGGTTATAATGACATTGCTTATACTTATTACGGATCACAAGATTATGTGACAATTTTATTTAACGATGGAAGCGGGAAATTTGTGGAAAATCCATTGACATCAATTAATGCACAAGTTGATAAAGACATACATTTTAATGTCTATCCAAATCCTTTTAATTCTGGTACAAGAATTCGAATCGCAAATGTGCAATACCGGAAAAACCTCCTTCAATTTATTTATATAAGTGATTTAAAAGGTAATACCATTAAGTATCTACCAATTGCAGATTTTAATTCATTAGATGAAAATTATGATATTTATTGGGATGGAAAAGACAATCAAGGCAAGCGATGCTCTTCAGGAATTTATTTGTTGGAATGCATAGTTGGAAATTTTAAATACTTCACGAAAATAATTTTAGTCAACAATTAAATCTTCAATGCCATGAAAACCAAAAGATTTCTGAGACTTCTTGTTCTAACTATTTGCGTTAACTTTATCAGTTATAATACCAACGCATTCATTTCTAAAACCCAAGCAATTAGCATCGTAACTACTCAAATTTATTTGAACCAGCTTGATTCAATAAATATTTACTTATACCCGGATTCCATTACTGCTATCCACTATAAAATGTGCCCTTATGATTCGCTGTTAAATCCATATTCAACATCCTGGTTGTTTTTTGTTGATATTGAGCCATGGTATAATTGGGATCATAATTGCCGATATATTTTTATTAATTACACAAATGGAAATTACCAAATTATTAATGATCATACCCCACCCTTAAATTTTAAAGATAATTTTGAATCCATCTCAGTGGGGTTTGAAAAAGAGCCAATAGTTATACCGCAGGGAGTACCATCAGTCAAAAGGACTTCAACACCCGATCCACATAAATACGCGATTATTTTTAGTGGCGATGGGGATACCATGAAGTGGAATAATATGAGTCATATATACTGCGCTTTGCAAGAAAATTATGGATTTACAAGTGAAAACATGATAGTCTTATCCTTCGATGGAGAGCAACATGAAAAAAATAACTGGAGTCTAAATTTAGATCAAGATGAAAATAACACACCAGATATAGATGATTCTTGTACAAAAAACAAGGTGTTTGAAGCATTTGATTGGATGAAAGATCATCTTGGGGACGAAGATTTACTTTTTGTATTTGCTACGTGTCATGGTTATCATGGTGATCCTAATGTATCATATTTGAGATTATATAATTTTGAGCCTTTATGGGATCACGAATTAGCTCCTTACGTCGATGCTATTAATTGTTCAGAAATGATTTTTATTCTTGACGCATGTCACTCCGGTGGATTTGTTGATAACTTGGAAGGAGATCACAGAGTGGTTTATACTCCAGTACCTTGGTGGCAGGCTACACTTCTTCACGGGAATTGGCTGTTTGATGATTTCTCGTATGCCTGGGCTACAACTCTTCGTGGATATCATGCTTTAAGTCAATTTGAGCCATGGAATACTTCTTATCCAATTGGAGAAAATCCAGATATAGATTTAATATTTCCACATGTTACTGTAGATATTAACCCTGATGTTACAAATGGAGGGAATAATGATGGTCTTTTTCAAACCAACGAAGCATTAAATTATGGTATTTATTTATCCGAAGCAATTGAAATGTACCATGAAGAGCGTGTCCATACTGGATTTAATGAAGGTTTACCTAGCCTTGAAGGATTACTTAGCCTGCATGGTATTTCTGGTACAGTTACTTATGATCAGTCAGTTTCCGGGCCATTTCTTATAGGTAATAGACTAATTTTAGATAATGGTGTTGAATTAACAATACAGGATAATTCAAAATTTTATTTAAACCCAAATGCTACGATAGAAACAGCATATTCAAGTTCAATAATATTTAATGATAACCTTGAATTTTGGGGATTTGATAACAATAATTCTATTAATATCGCAGGATCGTGTTTATTCGGAGAAAACATTTCATTTAATGCACCTCAAGATGTCTATTGGGTTGGATTAAATATAGATAACACTATTAAACAGTACGAAATCTCTTCTTGTACATTCACTAATTGTGATTTAAACGCAAGTTGCTACAATCTTGCAGTCGATGATTGTGATTTTACAAATTCCGGTATTAACTTTACTCATGGAAATTTATCAGTAAATGAATGTTCCTTTACACATGCTTGCATAATCGCTTCATACCCATACGGTGCCACAAGTTCAATAAATGTAGATCATTGCGATTTCATCAATACTGGATACTCTAGTGGCTCTTCGATAGTTGTGGATGATTACAATTCATATGTAATCAGTAATTGCACAATAGCATATGATTATCATGCACATGGAATTGGGATTTTTTATGCCGGCAATTTCCAATTTAATGACAGACTTGTGACTGATTGCGAAATATATAACCCTCCATCCAGAACAAGTTTGGTAACTGAAGGTATCTTTGTGTACAACAGTATTAGTGATATTCAAAACAATAATATTCATAACAATGGATATGGGATAGCTCTTCTTAATATTTCAAAGTCCACCATCACCGGAAAAGAGGAATCTTCTACTGAGGAGGAAACTCAGAGAATAAAGAATAATATTTACAACCAGGTTATTATTTCCGAAAATTGCTTTCCAGATAAATTTGAGTGGAATTCTATTTACAACAATGACAATTCAGGAATTTATATTCGATATCTTTCTGAATGTGAAGAAGATCCATTTGAAATAAAGAATAATTACTGGAACGAGGAAGATAATTTAGACGACCATCTATATCCCTTTGAATGTTATAATTACAAGCCCATGTGGAATTTACAGGGTCAGCTTAAAGATCTGGACATGGCAAAAGTCCTATATGATTCAACTATTGTCCTGATTAGTTTAGGTTCTTTTAATCAGGCAGAGTCTATATTTAAAGATATTATCCTTACTTATCCTTTAAGTAAATATGCAGTTGCTTCAATTAAAGATTTATTCTATTTGAAAGATATTTACGATAATGACTATCAAGGATTACAGTATTATTATGATTCAATAGCAATTAATACTGAACAACATAATCTGGCTAAACTTTCGAGATTTTTTTCGAACCAATGCGATGTTGAACTCGGAAATTATCAAGATGCTATAAATTGGAACGACAGCGTGCTACTCAATCCGGAATCATTTGAGGATTCAATCTTTGCCTTAATTGACCGGGATTATGTTTATTTAAGGATGCAACATGAAACCGGTAAATCAGATCCAGTGGGTATTCCGTCATTTGTACCAAAAACCCACAAAGATTTCATTATAAAAAGGGATGAACTGCTTGACTTATTGAAAAATAACGATTCTAATTCTGCAGAAGTTGATCCGCCTGATAATTATGAAAATCAGGATTTTGAAGAAAGTTTACATCAGAACTATCCAAATCCTTTTAAAGATCATACAACATTTTCCTTTACATTAGCAGAGAATTCTGACGTATCATTGTGTATCTACGATCAGCTTGGCAGAAAAGTCATGAGCTTTCCGATAAAATTTTATTCTAAAGGAACCCATTCCATTGATTTTATGAATGATAAACTTTCTCCGGGAGTGTACTTTTATAAGATTTTGATTAATAATAAACCTCTGGATGCCAAGAAATTAATGGTTTTGTAAAGGACTAAAGGTTATTGGCTAATAAGAGCCGGATAATATTTCCAAAACAAAAACAGGCTACCTCGATGAGATAGCCTGTTTTTCATATCGCGAAGCCGATTGATCTACTTCACTTTATCCACGATAGCCTTAAAGGCCTCTGGATTGTGCATAGCGAGATCGGCTAAAACTTTCCGGTTTATCTCGATATTGTGTTCCTTCAGTTTTCCCATGAAAACAGAATACGACATATCATATTCCCTGACGGCTGCGTTGATGCGCTGTATCCACAAAGCGCGGTAATCGCGCTTTTTGATCTTGCGGCCAATGTAAGCATAAGACAGGCTTTTTTCATAGGCGTTCTTGGCTACGGTCCACACATTCTTCCGGCGGCCCCACTGGCCTTTCACCCGGTCCAGGATTTTTTTTCTTCTTGCTTTTGATGCTACTGCATTTACTGATCTAGGCATACCTTTTTTTTTTACTTCAGCGGCCTATATTTCATGACTCTTAGTGGCTGAAAGTAAGTTAACACTAATTGAATTACTGAAGCATTTGTTTGACATTTTTCACGTCGGCTGCCGACACTTCTGTAAAATGACCAAGGTTCCGTTTCCGTTTCTTGGACTTTTTGGTCAAAATGTGGCTTTTGTAAGCATGCTTCCGCTTGATCTTACCGGTACCGGTTTCGGCGAACCTTTTCTTGGCACCGGATTTTGACTTCATTTTAGGCATTTTGTTTTATATTGAGAGTTAGAGTTTCAAATTTCAGCCCCTACCCCTGAATCCCCTCCCCCAATTGGGGGAGGGGACTATGGGGAGGGGGCTATAGTTCACTTCTTCGGTGCAATCACCATGATCATCTTTTTACCTTCCAGCCGCGGTAATTGCTCCACCTTTCCATATTCCTCCAGGTCTGCGGCGAACTTTAACAGGATGTATTCCCCTTTCTCCTTGTAAATGATGCTCCTGCCTTTAAAAAATACATCCACTTTCACTTTAGCACCCTCTTCCAGGAACTTCATGGCGTGTTTCATTTTAAAATTAAAATCGTGATCGTCGATGTTCGGACCAAGCCTGATCTCTTTCACGACAATCTTAGCTGAGTTTGCCTTGATTTCCTTCTGTTTCTTTTTCTTTTCGTAAAGAAACTTCTTATAATCAACCACTTTGCAGACTGGCGGGCTGGCGCTGGGCGAAATTTCCACAAGGTCAAGATCTTGCTCCTCAGCCAGGCGTAAAGCATCTTTGATGTTATAAATTCCGGTCTGGACATTTTCCCCAACCACCCTGACTACCGGCGCCCTGATCAGCTCATTCACTTTGTAGGGTTCTTCCTTGGGCCTGATTTCCCGGCGCGGTGGCCTGCTTTTGAATGGAAATGACGTTGCTATAAGTATTCCTCCTGTATTTTAGTTAAACATAATATTAATAAAAGACCATTAAAGGCCTTTCAATGATTCTTCTACTTCGTTTTTTACCAGGCTGATAAATTCATCAACGGTAAATGTTCCAAGATCGCCCTGGCCATGTTTTCTTACTGAAACTGAGCCGGAAGCCTCTTCCTTTTCACCTACAACCAGCATGTAGGGTATTTTCCTGACTTCCGCATCCCTGATCTTACGACCTGCTTTTTCACTGCGTTCGTCAATAAGGGCGCGAATTTCGGAATTTTTCAGCAAATGTATAACTTTTTTTGCATATTCCTGAAATTTGTCACTGATCGGAAGGATAATTGCCTGATCGGGTGTCAGCCAGAGTGGGAAATTTCCTGCGCAATGTTCCAGCAATACCGCGACAAACCGTTCCATCGATCCAAATGGAGCGCGATGGATCATGATCGGGCGGTGTTTTTCATTATCACTACCGGTATATTCCATTTCAAACCGGTCAGGAAGGTTATAATCAACCTGGATGGTTCCTAGCTGCCACTTACGGCCTAAAGCATCACGTACCATAAAGTCCATCTTGGGGCCATAAAATGCCGCTTCGCCTTCCACGATTATATATTCAAGTCCGCTTTCCTGCGCCACTTCAATGATGGCCTGCTGCGCTTTGTCCCAATTCTCATCCGAACCGATGTATTTTTCCTTGTTGTTTGTATCCCGCAAAGAAATCTGCGTGGTAAAATCTTTAAAATCCAAAGCTTTAAAGATCAACATGACAATATCGATCACCCCTTTAAATTCATCTTTTAACTGATCGGGTGTGCAAAAAATATGGGCATCATCCTGTGTAAATCCGCGTACCCGGGTCAGACCGTGTAGTTCACCGCTCTGTTCATATCGATATACTGTTCCGAATTCCGCAATGCGGAGCGGCAAATCTTTGTATGATTTGGGCTTGCTTTTGTAAATTTCGCAATGATGCGGGCAATTCATCGGCTTGAGGAAAAACTGTTCACCTTCAATAGGGGTGTTTATAGGCTGAAAGGAGTTTTTCCCATATTTGGCAAGGTGGCCTGAAGTCCGGTATAATTCGATATTTCCGATATGAGGCGTTATAACCTGCACATAACCAGCCCTGCGCTGGACCTTTTTAAGGAACTGCTCCAGCCTTTCCCTCAGGTCTGCCCCTTTTGGAAGCCACAGTGGCAGACCTGCCCCTACTTTTTGAGAAAAAGTGAACAACTCCAGGTCACGTCCTAATATTCGATGGTCACGTTTTTTAGCTTCTTCGAGAAAGACAAGATATTCTTCCAGTTCTTTCTGCTTCGGAAATGTAATGCCATAAATACGAGTGAGCATCTGGCGTTTTTCATCTCCCCGCCAGTAAGCACCGGCAATATTCAGCAGTTTGACCGCCTTGATGAACCCTGTATCAGGCATATGGGGCCCACGGCAGAGGTCCGTGAAAGTGCCGGATTCGTAAAAGGTAATCTCTCCATCATTGAGGGCTGAAATGAGTTCAATCTTATAAGGGTCTCCTTTTTTTGTAAAATAATCAAGGGCATCTTTTTTCGTTACTTCCCTGCGCTTATAAGTCTGCTTTTCACGTGCAATGGCCAGCATACGGTCCTCGATCTTCTTCAGATCTTCTTCCGTAATAGTGTAATTCACGAAATCAATATCGTAATAGAAACCATTTTCTATGTCCGGTCCAATGCCAAATTTAACACCGGGATAAAGCTGCTCAATGGCTTCAGCCATCAGATGTGCCGAAGAGTGCCATACGGTGGCTTTGCCTTCGGTGTCGTTCCAGGTAAGCAACTGGATAGTTGAATCCTGGTGAATTGGTCGTGCCGCATCCCAGACTTCACCGTTGACCTTAGCTGCCAGCACATTTCTCGCCAGCCCTTCTGAAATGCTCAGGGCTATTTCCATCCCGGTTACCCCTTCCTGGAATTGCCTGACCGAATGATCGGGAAATGTGATGTTTATCATTGTAAAGATTTCTTTTTCAAAAATTGGGTGCAAAGGTAATGAAAACAAAGATTACAGCAAAATTTTAAAAAATATTTAAAAATATTTACTACTAGGTATTGCATAGTACTAAAATATGTATTATATTTGCAGCATGGATATCGAAAGAAATACTGCCCAAATGCGGAAAGGTGTTCTCGAACTGTGCATCCTTTCCATTGTTTCCCAACAAGATGCATATGCGTCTGATATTATTGAGAAACTTAAAGAAGCCCGGATGATCGTAGTCGAAGGCACGCTTTACCCCTTGCTCACGAGGTTGAAGAATGAAGGTCTGCTCAGTTATCGCTGGGAAGAATCTACCCAGGGGCCGCCCCGAAAGTATTATCGAATAACGGATGAAGGACAAACTGTTTTTGACCGGATGGCACTTAGTTGGAAAGAGTTGGTGGAGGCTGTCGATACACTCATAGCAATTAAAAATTAAAAATGAAGGTCGAAAATTGAAATACGGCTATCCGTATTCTGACTTCTGTCTTCTGACTTCTGTCTTCTAAATAAAACCATAATGAAAAAAACACTCAGTATTAACATCAGCGGGTTTGTCTTCCATATAGACGAGGATGCGTATGAAAAGCTTCACCGTTATCTTGAGGCCATCAAGTCCCATTTCAGGGGCTTTGAAGGCAAGGATGAAGTGATTTCAGATGTCGAAGCCAGGGTTGCTGAGATCCTTCAAAAAAAGATCTCCGGCAGCAAGGAAGTGATCACACAAGAAGATGTGGATGAAGTGATCGGAATTTTAGGGCAGCCAAGCGATTTTGCAATGGATGACGAAGATACCGCCAGCCGGAAAGAGTTCTTCTATTCCAGTATTCCAAAAAGGCTTTACCGTGATCCTGAAAAGAAGGTTTTCGGAGGGGTTTGCAGCGGCCTTGGTGCTTACTTTAATTTAGATCCTGTCTGGGTACGGGTCATTTTTATATTCATGATGCTGATTTCCGGTTTCGGTTTGCTGATCTACCTGATTCTCTGGATGGTTGTGCCGGAAGCCCGCACGACTGCTGAAAGACTTGAAATGAGAGGCGAACCGGTCAATATCTCCAATATTGAGAAATCACTTGGGGAGGAAGTGAATCATCTGAAAGAAAAGTTCAACGACCTGACCTCGAAAGCCAGGTACACTTATCGGAAAAAGAAAGAGGAATTCGATAGTGGCCACAGGGATCAATTTCTGGAGAGCATAGGTGATATCGGCAGGGTATTCCTCAGAATATTCCTGATCATTGCGGGAACCATTATCCTGATCCTGGGCATTGCATTAACAATAGCATACCTGTCAATAGTTTTCCGTTTCCCAATGATTACACTGTTTGATCAAGCCGGGGTTCACACATTTCCTTTATATCCGGTGATTGACAGGATCTTTGAGAATGATGCCGACTTGCGCACTTTTGCCACCGGGCTGATGATTTTGTTCGGAATACCTTTGCTCATGATGCTCTGGGCGGGAATCAGGCTGATCTTCAACCTGGCCCGGGCAAAATTCGTCAGTGGTCTGGCCGCTGTCATATGGTTATGCGCACTGGTCATCACCCTGGTCTTTGGTTTTAAGGTTGCTGATTCATTCCGTTATCAGGGGAATTTCACCAGGGAATCAATCCTTGAAATAAATAAACAGGACACGCTGCAACTGGTCACTATCCGCAACCTGCCCCAAATATCGGGCTGGGATCAATCACCCATGATTCAGATCCCTGAATGGAGAATAGCTATTTCAGAAGATGAAAAGGTCTTCTATGGCATACCTGAGTTGAAAATCAAGCCCAGCATCGATTCTGTCACACGATTAATTGTAAACACCAGTACAAGAGGCCCTTTTTCTGGCGAAGCCGCTGAAAGAGCTGAAAATATAACCTATTCCTGGCAACTTAAAAGCGATACGCTCTTTTTATCCGATAGTTTTATTCTGTCTGATGAAGATAAATGGAGAAAACAAGAAACAAGGGTCGAACTGCGCCTGCCTGCCGGAACTGTCTTCAGCCTTGATGATCACATTTATCCAATTCTTGGCTACCATAAAAATATTTCAAGGCATGATATGATAGGGACGATGTTTATCATGACCAATGAGGGATTAGTGAAGAGTGAAGAGTGAAAAGTGAAAAGTGAAAAAGATTCATATTTTCTTTTTTGACTCAATTCCGAATGTAAATCCGGCGTTAACACGTTCAATCAATTCCGGCAAAATGTCCTGATATTCGCCTAAAATACCAAAATCGGCGTTATGGAAAATGTTAGCCTTAGGATTATGGTCTATGGCAATAATTTTTTCAGATTCTTTCATACCGGCCAGGTGTTGAATTGCACCTGAGATACCAACCGCAATATATACTTTAGGACGGATGGTTTTACCGGTTTGCCCCACCTGGCGGGCATATTCGGCTACACCCTCGTCAACTACCGGACGGCTGGATGCCCACTCAGCGTTTACACCTTGATTTTTTAAAGCGTGGGCAAGCGCTTTTATCAATCCTAAACTGTCGTTTGTGGCACCTCTGCCACCTGAAATTATAATGTCGGCCTCGAAAAGATTTTGTAATCCGCCCTCACCTCTTTCTGTTTTTACAATCTCAACAACAAAATCTTTATCATTTAAAACAGGATTGAACCTTGAAACCATGCCTTGCTGTCCTTCAATACGTTTAGGAACTTGAAAAGTACCAGCCCTTGCCGTTGAAATTTGGGGACAAACAAAACCAAGAATAGTGGCAAGTTTGCTCTCGCCATAGGTAGGCCGCCGGGATTCAAGGACAGGTTTATAAATCACTCCTTCTTTTTTATCTACATACTCTCCAATTTCAAGTCCGGTACAGTCCGCTGTCACCCCGCTATCTGTTTTCATGCCTATCCTGGGAGCTAATTCCCGTCCGGAAGTGGTTGCAGCAAACAGAGCAATTTCCGGGTTTCTTTCTTTAATAACCTGGGCAAAAACTGATGAAAACGGAAGAACAAGATATTCTTCGAGCCTGTCATTTTCAACGACAATAACTTCATCTGAACCATACTCAATCAGGGTTTGAGCCAATGGCTGAACATTTTTACCTATAATTAGTGTCAGTACTTTAGTGCCGTGTCCTAATTGCGTTGCAAGGTTTCTGGCCGGAGTCAACAGCTCGAGCGAAGGCCTGGAGACTTTACCATTTGTTACCTCAGCCCAGGTTATAATTCCTTTGGCTCCATTTCTGAAGTCTTTTTCGGGGAAATCCGGATGTTCGATTTCTTTTTTAGCTGCCTTCTCCTTCTTCTCCAAAACATTACCGCCTTTTCCAAGGTTTTCGATCAAACTATCAACCAAAGCAGTTTCATTATGACCTTCCGACATTTTTATAGGCGGGCGCTCGCTTAAAATCTCAATTACTTTTACGACAATGGTAGGGGAACCGTTGATACCGATTTTTTCGGTTCCCAGGCCAATATCATCAATTCCAAAAGTTGTAATTTCCAGGTTGCGGGCTTTAATGGCTCCGCTTAGTGAAGGCTTACGGGGAGGAATACCTGTTGGGGTTAACGATATAACACACGGCATGGGCAATTTCAATATCTGATACCCGCCTTCTATAATCCTTTTTGCAATTACATTTCCATTGCCGTCAGCTTTAACGCTCTCTACAAAAGTGGCCTGAGGAATTCCGATATTTTCTGCTACCTGGGAAGGCACGTGTGCAGTATCTCCATCACTGGTTTGCCGGCCGGCCAGAATTATAAAAGGGTCTTTAGAATCTTTGGTAAAACCCAGGTGCTTAAGCATGGTAGAAATTGCCAGGCCGGTTGCATAAGTATCGCTTCCGCCAAGTTTACGGTCGGACAAAAGGAACGCTTCGTCGTAACCCATGGAAATGGCTGTCCTGAGAGCATTTTCAAATGATTTCGGACCCATTGAGCAAACAATTAATCTTGCATCTGGATATTGTTTCCTGAGTTGCAAACCGGCTTCCAAACCAAACTGACAATCAATATTAATTATTGATTTTGCTTTTGTCCGGTCCATTAGCCCATCTTCTCCCATTCTCATTTCGCTCGGGAGCGGAACCTGTTTTATTAAGCTTATTATCGTTAAAGCCATTATTAAATTATCTCTTTGTTACATATTCTGGAATTCCGGGCCATTGCCGCCATTTGGCACTACCCAGGTAATCTCTCCTCCGGGAGATTTTATATCGCAGGTTTTACAATGCATACAATTTTCAGCATGAATTCTTAGCTCTTTCTCACCGGCTTTGTTTGTGTGCAGCTCATATACTTCAGATGAACAATAAAATTGCTCAGGTGATCCGTACAGTTCAATGTTCATAGCCTTATATTTCTCCATGTCGTCAATGTGAAGATGCACAGGCTGTTGCTCATCATGGTGCACTCCTGAATAAAATATATCAGTTGCTTTATCAAATGTTAATACCTTGTCGAACTCCAATTTACCTTTAAATCGCTCTCTGAAAGGTTTCTTTTTAAGTTCACTCAATTTAAGTGTTGTCTGATTGTCGGCATGGGATCTTAGTCTGCCAAAGAAGCCTGCTCCACCGGTGATCAGCTGGGTCCCAAAATGAAATCCTCCGGCGATTAATCCTTTTTCAAATCCCTGCCGGAAATTGCGGACAGGATACAATTCTTTGTGAATCCAACTGTTAGTTACTAATGTCTCATATTGTTGAAGGCTTTTCTCCGAAGTGTCGTTAATTAATAATGCATTGGCTGATGTTTGTGCGGCCAGCATCCCGGATTTGATGGCCAGGTGCACTCCTTTCAGCGCAGGCATAGCAACCAGACCTGCGTTATCACCTACGATTAAAGCATTATCGACATATAATCTGGGAATAGCATAATATCCTCCTTCGGGAAGGGTCTTGGCGCCATATTCCAGTAATTTACCTCCTTTTAAAATCCTGGAAACAAAAGAAGTGGTTTTCCAAACCTGCATGGCATCATGAACATCGAATGATGGATCTTTATAATCGAGCCCGACGACAAGGCCGACAGCCACTTTATTATCCTTTAATCCGTAAATGAAGCCTCCGCCAAATTCATCATTGTTGAGTGGATAGCCCATGGTGTGATAAATCTGGCCGGGCTCAATATTACCCTGTGGAACTGACCATAATTCCTTACAGCCCAAAGAGTATACCTGTTCGTTTTTACCTTTGGTTAAGCCGAACTTTTTGATAAGCATTTTGGTCAGGCTGCCTCGGGTACCTTCGGCAAAAATGGTAATTCTAGCTTCGATCCGTGTACCTGGCTGAAAATTCTCCAATTGATTACCATGGTGGTCCAAACCTGTATCTTTTGTTTTAGCGCCGATTACCTTACCGTCTTCGTACAAAATCTCGTCTACTGCAAAACCGGTATATATTTCTACGCCTTTTTCCTCGGCTTTGACTGCTAAAAACCTGCATATCTGCCCCAATGAAGCAGTGTAGCTGCCAATATTATTCATATACGGAATATGAAACGGCAATGCTATGCCTCCGTTTTCGCTCAGCAATATCGTTTTGTCCTTTATGACTTTAGCATTGAATGGAATCTCCGAGATATCCACTTCGGGCAATAATTCTTTAAAAACGGCGGGTTTAATAACTGCGCCCGACAAAATGTGGCTTCCGATCGAACTTCCTTTTTCAATCAGCAATATTCTGTGAATCTGTCCTTTTTGTTTTAAAATATCAGCTAAATGAATTGCCGTTGAGAGGCCAGATGGTCCACCTCCGATTATTAATACATCCGTTGATACTGAATCAATATTATTCATTCTATGACTTCCACTTATATTTAAGAATGTCTCCTATAATTTCCTGCTAATAGATAACGTTTATTACATTCATATGTTCAATACAATATAAATCGTAGGTAAAAGCAAACAGATTCCCGCTTTCGCGGGAATCTGTTTGCGGGTTGAGGGATTGCCGATTGTCAATTCTATTTGGTTGTTTCCCCGCCCATTTGAGTGAAAACGCTGTCTATTGGCTCCCATAATTCAATTTTGTTTCCTTCCGGATCGAGAATATGAACAAATTTACCATATTCAAATTCTTCGATTTCGTCTACTATGTTTACACCATTTGCTCTGAGCTTTTTTACCAATTCTTCAATATTTTGTACCCGATAATTAATCATAAACTCTTGTGCTGCAGGGAAATAATCTAATCCTTCCTCAAACGGGCTCCATTGGAGATAATTGATTTCATCAGGCCTGTTTGCGTTTCTGAACTCGAAAGAAGAGCCGTATTCATTTATTGCAAGACCCAAGTTTTTACCATACCATTCTCTTGTTTCTTCAGGATTTTTCGAACGGAAGAAAATTCCACCTATGCCGGTAACTTTTGGTACTGTATCGTTCATAATTGTCTCTTTTTGTTCAGATTTGTGTGTATCGTTATTCTTAGTGTCATTTTGCCTGGTAGCTGTATTGCAACTTCCAGTCAAAATTATCAGAAATAAAAATAAAGTCAGATTTTTCATTTTTCAAATTAACGCTAACGATCAAATGCAATAGCTTGTGGCTGAATCAGGGTGCAAAGTTATAAGATGTTTTTACGAATCGCAAATAGATTCCCGCTGGCGCGGGAATGACGGAGAAAACGCGGGGTACTAAAGCGGCGCGGCATGATACGGGTCTCCGCTTTCGCGGGAATGATGTTTGCCGCGCCGCTTTTCTCGCTTTGTCCCCAACCCACGTCATTCCCACGAAAGTGGGAATCTGATGGTCAAGCTGTGTTTAAATTCTGACTTCTGTCTTCAGTCTACAGATAACTGTCGACTGACGACTGCCGACTATTATTGGTTATTGGTTACTGGTGGGTATTTATACCTTTTTTCTGTATTTTTGTCCTCTGATTAAGCAATCATAAAGCAATGAGGCAGGATACGGTAAGAAAAAAGAGCTCCGGACGGGATTTTGAGAAGAAATTCACGAAGGAAGAAGTGCTGCGGGATTACCGTATCGCCAATGAAAGCAGGCAGTTGAGCCTGCTTGGACGCCGTGAAGTATTGGGGGGCAAAGCTAAGTTTGGCATTTTCGGCGACGGAAAGGAGATCCCTCAACTAGCCATGGCGAAGGTTTTCCGGGATGGAGACTGGCGCTCGGGCTACTATCGTGATCAGACCTTTATGCTGGCCGCCGGGATGATGGCTCCGGAAGAATTTTTTTCCCAGCTTTACGGTGATACGGATCTTTCCTTCAACCCGCAAACAGCCGGCAGGGCGATGAACAATCACTTTGCCACCCGTAGCCTTGACGAAAATGGCGAATGGAAAGACCTGATGAAGCAGAAGAATTCCTCGGCCGACATCTCCCCTACTGCAGGACAAATACCCAGGTTATTAGGATTGGCGCTTGCCTCAAAAATCTTCAGAAACGTTCCCGGACTTGACCCCCTGGCCCATCTTTCCCTGAAAGGCAACGAAGTAGCTTTCGGTACCATCGGAGATGCCAGCACATCAGAAGGGCATTTTTTCGAAACGATCAATGCGGCCGGGGTGTTGAAAGTCCCCCTTGCCATTTCAATCTGGGATGATGGATGGGGCATATCGGTCAGTAAAAAATTACAGACGACCAAGGAAAATATTTCCGGGATCCTGCGCGGCTTTGAGTTAGACGAAGAAGGAAACGGATATTTGATCTATAAGCTGAAAGGCTGGGATTATCCAGGTCTTTGCCGGGCTTATGAAGAAGGTATCTCACGATGCCGTGCCGAACACATCCCGGTCATGTTTCATGTGGAAGAATGTACCCAGCCACAGGGCCACAGCACTTCAGGCTCTCATGAAAGGTATAAATCACCGGAAAGGCTGGCATGGGAAGAGGAATTCGATGGCATCAGGAAAATGCGGGCGTGGATCATTTCCGAAAAAATTGCTTCCGCAAAGGAACTCGATGACATAGAATCCAAAGCTGCCGAACGGGCCCTTAAAGCACGAAATACCGCCTGGAACCATTTCCTGGAGCCTTTATGCAGGCAAAGGGATGAATTTCTCCGAATGGCTGATATCAGCACATGCAATTGCGCTAAAACGCAAAAGATCAATGCCATAAAAGATGAGTTGCGCATGGTTGGGGAACCCATTTGGAAAGATATCATGTCATCAGGCAAGAAGATCCTCCGGTTAATCTGCAATTCATGCAGTAATCCGCAGAATTCACTCAAAAAGAATGTAATGGCCTGGAGGGACATTGCCATGCAACGCAATCAGGAAAACTACAGCTCCCATCTTTATAGTGAATCGGCTTTAAATGCTTTACAGGTTAAAGAAGTCAGGGCTATCATTTCCAAGGACTCACCCCTTGTTCCCGGCCGTGAGATCCTGCGCGATAATTTCGATTACATCCTTGAACATTTTCCAGAAACGTTGATATTCGGTGAAGATGTGGGGAAGATCGGAGGGGTCAATCAAACCATGGAAGGCTTGCAAACTAAATATGGCGAATTGCGTGTTACTGACACCGGCATCCGTGAGGCGACGATCATCGGGCAGGGAATTGGACTGGCCATGCGAGGTTTAAGGCCAATTGCAGAGATCCAGTATTTCGACTACCTGCTTTATGGACTGCAGGTGATCAGCGACGATCTTGCCACGTTGCAATACCGCACCCGTGGCGGGCAGAAAGCGCCCATGATCATTTCCACCCGCGGCCACCGGCTCGAAGGGATATGGCATTCAGGTTCGGCGCTTAGCATGGTCGTCAACTCCATCCGGGGCGTTCATGTATTGGTACCCAGGAACATGACACAGGCAGCGGGATTTTATAATACCATGATACGATCGGATGAACCGACCCTGATTATTGAACCACTGAATGCATACCGGCTGAAGGAACCTATGCCTGCCAATATAGGCGAATTCACCGTCCCCGTGGGGAAACCGGAGATCATAAAACCAGGTAACGATGTCACTGTTGTTACATACGGAGCCTGCGTGAGAATTGCCCAGGAAGCCGCAGCGCAGCTTCAGGAATTCGGGATCGATGTCGAACTTATTGATGTACAATCTCTGCTACCCTTCGACCTGGATCATGTCATCACAGAATCTCTTAAAAAAACGAATAAGGTTCTTTTCTTTGATGAAGACGTACCTGGCGGGGCTACCGCTTTCATGATGCAAAAGGTTCTGGAAGAACAGGGCGGCTATTATTATCTGGATGCACAACCCTGGACGCTGACAGCCAAAGCACACCGGCCTGCGTACAGCACTGATGGGGATTACTTCAGCAACCCAAATGCAGAAGATGTCTTCGATTCCGTTTATAACCTCATGCATGAAATCAACCCTGCCAAATACCCAAAGATTTTCTGAAATACGCCTCTTCCGGCTATGAAGCAAGGAATCCTCCATATTGTCCTTTTATTTTCGCTGCTTCTCCTTGCTGGTTGTGCAAAGAATGATCCCTCCGTGCCAAATAAAACTATATCTGTGCAAAATCCAGATAATGCATTAAAGGCAAAGCAAAATGGCAAAAATAAACCCGGTCAGACTCCAATAATTGAATCCCGTTTTCAACAAAATGTAAAGGTCAATCAGAATAATACTTCAAATCAGCAACCTGATCCGGGCAATACTTACCAATATTATATACCTGCTGAGCATCTCGAAAAACGAGCATTGATTTCTTCAGGTAAGCTGGCACAATCCGGGGGATCCAGGGAAAAAAGATCTGGCTTCAGGAATTCAATTAAACCTCAGGAACCCGATTTTTTCAAAACCGGCAGGACATTGCAGGAAATTTTTATCAATGCTATTTTTGATAATGATATTTTCGATTACACAGATTATTATTATACCAGCGGAATTAGTTTTGAATTTTATCATCCCGCCATCAGTGCTTCGCCACTAACACAACTTCTGCCTGGTCTGAGAAACAGCGTGAATTATTATGGCCTGACCTTGGTCCAGAACCTTTACACACCCCGCAAACTTGATACATCAGGTGTTCAGCTCGGGGACCGTCCTTTTTCAGCTTATCTCACACTCGGGCATCAAAGGATATCCCTTTCAACCGATCACCGCCGTCGGCTTGAAACTGAATTGACTATGGGCGTCATTGGTCCCGCATCGCTCGGCGGTTTTGCCCAGGATGTTATACATACAAACGAACCGGACGGCTGGGTTAACCAGGTAAACAACGATATTATACTGAATTACAGCATTCGTTTTGACCAGGGACTATTTAGCGGAAGAAACATTGAACTAGCTGTCATTACAGGCGGACAGGCGGGTACACTTTACGATAACATTATGGCCGGTATTTACCTGCAATTGGGCAAAATGAACGACCGGTACGGATCGGTTTCTCAAGCCACTGATCACCAGAAGCCTTTCAAGAACAGGATCCGTTATTTTTTTCCCATCGATTTGAAGAATAAGCTCATAATCTACGATGCCACGCTGCAAGGCGGAATGTTTAACCGTGAAAGTGTTTACAAACTTGACCGAGACCAGATCAACCGGTATGTTTTCACCGGAACGGCAAGTATAGGGCTCGGATTAGGAAGGTACAGCCTGGAAGCCGGGCAGGTTTATCTCACCCCTGAATTTGCAGGAGGCAGGCATCACTTCTGGTTCCGCATTAAGAATATCTATTACATTAATTAATAGTATAGTCTGAATGTATGATATCGAGCCATATTACGCCTGGCGGCATCTTTATATTGCTTCGGAAGACAGATACTCACCTTTTTTCACAAGGGAATATTCCGAGTTTGTGTTTACCCACGCCGTTTATAACTATCTTATTCACCCTCAATGGGATGAGATTGGATCATCGACCTTGTATCTGAAAATCCTTTTTGTGAATTATGACGTGGGATTTGCCATTATTGAACTGATTGGTGAGTGGAACGACGCCATCCACAATGATATCATGTACCTTAAAAGAAATATAGCGGATACTATGATTGTGAAAGGGATCACTAAATTCATCCTGATTGGTGAGAATGTATTTAATTTTCACTCTTCTGATGATGATTATTACCAGGAATGGTTTGAAGATATTGAAGAAGGCTGGATTGTGGCATTAAATTTCAGGGACTACATTATCAGGGAATTCAAACAGGCTAACCTGGATTATTATATCGCATTTGGCGGCATGTTTGACCGGTTTAACTGGAGGAGTTTTGAACCCGATCAGCTTTTCCAGGTCATAGAAGCACAAATAATGAAAAGGCTCAATCCATGAAAATGAGTTACCGGATCACGGTTTATGGCAAAGTGCAGAATGTCGGGTTCCGGTTTTATACTGCCAGAACTGCCCAGGAATTTAATATCGAAGGTTTTGTAAGAAATGAACCAGATGGTGCGGTATATATTGAGGCAGAAGGAGAAGAGGATGCATTGGACACCTTTGCAGCCTGGTGCCGACGCGGTCCTCAATGGGCAAGAGTTGATCAGTTTGACATCCAGAAACAACCCCTGATGAACCATAAAGGATTTCGGGTGAGATAAAAACTCAAATCTTTACAGCCTTGAGGAATTCACGTTTTCCTGGCGGTCCCGGTAATTTTTCGAAAGAAAACCCAGCCCCTGAAAGGTTTCTTTTTACCGTGCCTTTCGTAGAATAAGTCACCAGCACGCCATGTTTTTTCAATCCAAAAGCAATCTTATTAAAAACTTCCTTAGTCCACATTTCAGGCTGAACATCCGGGCCGAAAGCATCAAAATAAACCAGGGCGAAAGTTCCCTTTGCGGGCTGGTAATCTTTCAAGGACGAATTTATTTTGAGAAGAGAAAAATGCTTTGTAAGATAAGTCCATTCATTCCAGGGCAATTGATGCAGGCGCAGAAAAATTTCCCGGGAATCCCGGTAGGTTATCAGATCAGCAAAATTCAATAATGAATAAATATCTTCCTGTAATGGATTTAGTTCGATGGTGGTGTACTTCACTTTACATCTCATAGTTTCAGTTTCAATACAGGTCAATAATGCATTTAGCCCTGTCCCGAAGCCGATTTCAAGAATTTCAACTGGTTCTATGGATTTGTTTATATTTTTAAAACCGGCATCAATGAAAATATGCCTGGATTCTGCGATCGCCCCGAAAACGGAGTGATAATGCTCTCCCAATTCCGGCACAAATAAAGTATGCGATCCGTCACCGGTAATTTTAAACTCTACTTTAGAACCAGGTAACATTTCTTCCTTTATTTGTTGTAAAGAATTTGAAAATCCAGCACTTCTTCCGGGAGAGATTTTTCTGCCATTAAATCCCCTGTAACTCTATCAAAACCATAAACCATGTTGTCCCTGATCAGGAAGATTATATCGGATTGTGGGTCATACCGGCAAAAATTATAAGGCTGATCTGTGAAATCTGTAAATCGGTTAACTGCCAGGTCATAAGAGATCACCCGATGCTCTGTCACCAAAAATAACTGGCTATCAGAAATTTTCACAACCGATTTGAGATTCTCATCCGGTAGAAAGCTAATTTCGGTAAGTATAAAATCCTCAGGATCATATTCCAAAATTCCCGTGCCTGTTGGTAATGGAATGAAAACCAGCACTTTATCTCTTGCTGGCACAAGGCTCCTGATCTCCCCTGCCAGCAGTTTCTGCTCCCTGATATTCCCGCTGACACGGTAATAAACCGTCAGTTCGTGGATATCTCCGCTAAGGGAAACATGTGCGGCATAAATATATTTATCGTCAGCTGCCAGGCATTGAATCGTTTTATTTTCAGCAGGGTCCGTCCGCAAGGTAATGATTCCATTATTTGATATAATTCCTGCATTACCGTTGGCAGTGGAAAAAACGAGTTCCTGGTCTGTGAAGATGGCGGTGATCAGAGGCCTGGGAGGTTCAGCAGCCATTTCCCATTCCGCTTCGAAGCTTTCAGGATTAAAAGCAGTAAGTTTTGAAGGTTCCCCGGAGACAAAGAAAAAAAAATTCCACAGACTTTGGACAGCAGATAACCAATAACCCTCAGGAAATACAAACTGGGTATCCGTTTCAAATGCCGGGCTTAATTTAATAATCGTAGACTTAAAATTGATTTGACCTGTTACAACAATATATGCCTGCAACTGAAGCGGTATTTCATGAATGATGATTTGCCGGTACTTGTTTTTCTGATTTACCCCGTCGGAAACGGTTACCTGCAAATTATAAGGCCCGCTTGCCAGGGCTTTGTCCACCAGAGGCAGGGAAGCTTCCAGAAAAAAATCCGGGTTATTGGGATAATACCAGGTCGCCGCAATAACTGGTATCTTGTTCTCATTGACCAGGGTCAGTAAAACTGACCGGATGATATGGACATCGCTTATCTCCACTTTAATATCAAGAGTGTCTGGCAGGTTGACAACATAACCTGCCACTGGCACAGTGAAAATTATTTCCGGATCATACATGTCCTTTTCTTGAATGCAGGATCCCATGACCAGAAAAAAAACAAAAAGGATGATAAATGTGATTACCCGGTACATAGCACAAAGTTAATCATGTAATTCTCATATTGTTAAGCTTTTTTCGCTCAGATCTCCTCTTGTTTTCTTAATTTTAGCTGAAAATTACAGAAAGATGATAAAGGATATCAACGTTGAAAACGTGCTTTTTCTGGATATCGAAACAGTACCGGCTTTCCTTTCCTACGAAGAAATGCCGGAGATTTTCAGGAAACTTTGGGACAGGAAAACCGAGTCATTAAAAAAAGAACCTGACGATACACCGGTGAGCTTATATCCCCGGGCTGGAATTTATGCAGAATTTGGCAGGATCATTTGCATTTCGGCAGGATATTTCAGGGGTAAGGAATTCAGGATAAAATCCTTCTTCGGTGATGATGAATACCAGTTACTCAGGCAATTTTGCAAGCTGTTGGAAACTCATTTCAACTATACCGGGAAGATGCTGTGTGCGCACAACGGTAAGGAATTTGATTTTCCATACCTTGCCCGGCGCATCCTGATCAACAGCCTGCAATTGCCGTCAATTCTTGATATAGCCGGAAAAAAACCCTGGGAAGTTCAGTTTCTTGATACATTGGAGTTATGGAAGTTTGGCGATTACAAGCATTATACTTCATTGGAATTGTTATCGGCGGTTTTTGACATCCCGACTCCCAAAGATGATATCAGTGGTAGTGATATCCACAAGGTCTACTGGCAGGAACATGACCTCGAAAGGATCAGGATATATTGCCAGAAAGATATGCTGGCAGTAGCCAGGCTTTTCTTAAAGTATCAGCAGCAACCGACAATTGAAGATGATCAGATTGTATTTGTAGAGTAAAATTTCATGTTTCATTTTTCATGTTTCATTTTTCATTTACAAATTCTATAATCCACCGTTTCACTGTTTCACCGTTTCACCGTTTCACTTTAAAATAACTACATTTGTTTAATCATCATTTTCAGAAAATTCAACTGATTATGCCAGACTTAACGACAACTTATCTTGGGTTAAAGCTTCCGTCGCCGATCATTGTTGGAAGCTCGGGGTTAACTGATAAACCTGAAAAAATTGCTTTGCTTGAAAAGTATGGTGCCGGTGCCGTTGTATTGAAATCAATTTTTGAAGAAGAAATTCTGATGGAATATGAACATGTATTAAGCGAGGAAGCCCCAAGCCGTTACAAGGATGATTACCTGGATTATTTCGATTACCGGATCAAGCAAACGAACATTGATAACTATCTGAACCTGATCATTCAGGCCAGGAAGACGGTAAAGATACCAGTGATAGCCAGCATTAACTGCAGTACGTCACATGAATGGACTTACTTTGCAAAGAAAATCCAGGAAGCCGGGGCCGACGCCCTCGAGCTGAATATTTTCATTCTGCCGAGTGTTCTGGCCCGGTCAGCAGAAAACATCGAGCAAACTTACCTGGAAATTATCCAGTCAGTTCGTAATGAGATCAAAATACCGCTTGCGGTAAAAATGAGTTATTATTTCTCAAACCTTGCAGGGATGATAGCCGAATTGTCGCATTGCAATATTGCCGGGCTGGTTTTGTTCAACCGCTCATATAGTCCTGATATTGATATCGATAAACTCGAGATCACATCGGCTAATGTGTTCAGTTCACCGAGAGACCTCCCGGTTTCTTTACGATGGATCGCCATCATGTCCAACAGGGTCAAGTGCGACCTTGCCGCATCGACAGGGGTACACGATGGCAAAGCCGTTGTCAAGCAAATACTTGCCGGGGCAAATGCCGTCCAGGTTGTTTCAGCCCTTTACGAAAAAGGTCCTGAATACCTGGAAACTATGGTAAAAGAATTAAGCGACTGGATGAAAAGCAAAAAATATGGGAAAATTGATGAATTCAGGGGGTTACTGAGCCAGGAAAGGCAAGTGAACCCTGCACTTTTCGAAAGGGTGCAATTCATGAAGTATTTCTCCGACCGGGATAAGATAAAAGCTTAGTACTTTGACAAACATTTTATAAACTATTTACTACAATTAATTCACCTTCATTATCTGAAACTGCATGATCAGCATAACAAAACCCACGCTCCTCCTGAATAAGGAGCAGTGCATGAATAATATCACACGGATACTTGATAAGGCTAAAAGCAGCAATACGCATTTCAGGCCTCACTTTAAAACTCATAATTCAGCATACATCGGAAACTGGTTTCGCCGCCTGGGTATTCACAGTATAACCGTTTCATCGGTCAGTATGGCTAAATATTTTGCTTCATATGGCTGGCGCGACATAACCATTGCTTTTCCGGTAAACCTGCTGGAATTAAATCTTATCAGCGAACTGGCCAATGAACTCACCCTGAACATCCAGGGTGATTCATCATCTATTCTGCAAACTATCGAAACAGCCTTACTCTACCCGGTTGGTTTCTACATAGAAATTGATACAGGGCATCATCGCTCCGGTGTTCTATGGAAAGATCTGGATGAAATTGACCGTATGCTGGAATTTCTCTCCAGGTCCAACCGGTTAAAATTTAAAGGTTTCCTTACCCACTCAGGGCATTCATATTCCGCCGACAGCAAGGAAGAGATACTCGATATTTACAAAGACACGGTCCGGAAAATGAATTATCTCAAAGACCAATACAAGGAAGCCTGGCCGGAATTAACCATTTCTGTGGGAGATACGCCAAGTTGCAGCCTGGCAGAAGACTTTTCCGGGGTCGATGAAATCCGGCCGGGTAATTTTTTGTTTTATGACCTTATGCAATATTCACTTGGCTCTTGCACCCTGGAACAGATTGCCGTGGCGCTCGCCTGCCCGGTAGTCAGCAAAAGCCTGCATCGCAACGAAATCATTATTTACGGGGGCGCTGTTCATTTTTCAAAGGATTTTCTCTATAAAAGCGGTGGAGAACGTATTTACGGGTACATCGTCAGAATTGCAGAAAAAGAATGGTCACGTCCGGTGGCGGGGGCATACCTGGCCTCTTTATCACAGGAACATGGCATCATCCATGCGACAAAAGAACTTGTCGAAGAATTAAAAATCGGAGATATACTGGGTGTGTTACCCGTTCATTCCTGCCTGACTGCAAATCTCATGAAAGGGTACCTGACTCTCGAAGGGGAAGTTATTAGTTATTAGGGCAAAGGGCAAAGTTGCCCACTGCCTTAAAAATGTCAGCACATATACCGCAGCAGGAGGTTCTTATGGCAAGTTTTGTTTGTTCCTCTTCCACTGTAGAAGATCAGTCAAGCACCTTCACAGCCAACTCCTCCATATCCAGCCCGTCAAAATTTCCAGAACTCATCAGGAGCAGGTTTTTATTATGGTAATCCATGCTAAGTAAGTCTTCCTGCATCTTACCGGAATCATTGTATATGGTGAGCCTGTCGTCAGAAAACGCTTTCTTTATTTCTTCCGCTGTCAGCTCAGGAAGGCGCTTTAAAGCAAGGGCATGGTGGCTGAAATAAACCATGGGTTTATCGGCCAGATCCATACATCCCCGGTATTGTGGAAGAAATGCCTTGTTCAGGCTGCTGAATGTGTGAAGTTCCAGGCAGGCAATCAGTTCCCGTTCAGGATACAATTCCTTGATAGCTTCAATAGTCGCTTTCAATTTTGACGGGCTGTGCGCAAAATCTTTATATACTGCTGAATCCTTGTTTTTTTTCAGCAATTGTAAGCGTTTCGATGCACCAGTGAAGGAACTGATGGCTTTAAGAAAGGTTTCATCATCAACCCCAATTTTCCGGCAAATTTTCCAGGCACCCTGGATATTCTGGACATTATGTTTTCCAAAAACCATTAACGGCGTTTCCTTTTCACCGGAAAGAATATAAACTTTCTGGTCATGGACCCTGTAAGTTAAATCCCCGTAAGGAATCAGGATAATATCTTTCCGGGCCTTCCGGGAAATGCGCTTGACCACCGGATCTGATACGCAATAGATCAGTGAACCATTTGGTTCGATCAGGTTGATAAATTGCTCAAACTGGTTAACATAATTATCGACAGTAGGGAATACGTTCATATGATCCCAGGCAATTCCACTCAAAAGCGCGATGTGGGGCCGGTATAAATGGAATTTGGGCCGCGGGTCAAGAGTGGATGATAGATATTCATCCCCTTCAAGGATAATATACTTTGAGTCGTTCGTTAATTTTACCATTACTTCAAAGCCCTCTAGCTGGGCGCCTACCATATAATCTACATGAATTCCTGCTATTTGCAGAACATGAAGAACCATTGAAGTGATGGTCGTTTTCCCGTGGCTTCCCGCAATAACTACCCTGATTTTATCTTTAGACGCTTCATAAAGGTATTCAGGATAGGAATAGATTTTAATCCCCAGTTCACGGGCTCTGGTCAATTCAGAATTATCCTGCCTGGCATGCATTCCAAGGATGACAGCATTCAGATCACTTGTTATCTTCAAAGCATCCCATCCCTCATCTATTGGCAAAATACCATATTTCTTCAGCCTGCCCTGTGCAGGCTCAAATATTTCATCGTCTGAGCCAGTAACATGATATCCTTTTAATTTCAAGGCAATAGCAAGATTATGCATCGCACTGCCACCGATTGCAATGAAGTGAACTTTCATGACTATTATTTGTTAATCAGTCAAAAATAATTTATTTATTACTTTTGCAGCCTTCACGATCAGGAATATTTCAATATGGCCCTTAATAACCCTCTTCAACTTATTCAGGAGTATAACGAAAAGCTTAAAGATCAGCCCGCTGATGAAGTTATACGTTTTTTCATTCAGAATTATAAAGGAAAGCTGGGCTTCTCTACCAGCCTTAGCGCTGAAGATCAGGCTATCACACAAATGATCGCCGGCATTGACCCCGATGTTTACATCTTCACGCTCGACACCGGCAGAATGTTCCCGGAAACCTATGATCTGCTTGATCTGACCAGGCAGCGTTACAAGGTTCAGATTAAAGTTTTTTTCCCTGAACGGAATGCAGTCGAAGAGATGGTCAACCTTAAAGGGATCAACCTTTTCTATGAAAGTATCGAAAACCGAAAATTATGTTGCCACATCCGGAAAATTGAACCTCTGAACCGTGCCCTTGAAAATGTCGATGTCTGGGTAAGTGGTTTGAGACGTGAACAGTCGGTAACGCGTGAAGATCTGGCACTAGTCGAATGGGACAATATCAACCATAAGATCAAGTTAAATCCTCTGATAGATTGGAAATCAGAAAATTTATGGGATTATATCCGGCAAAATAACATTCCATATAATCCTTTGCATGACCGGGGGTTTCCCAGTATAGGCTGCCAGCCTTGCACAAGGGCTATCGAACCCGGTGAAGATGTCCGCGCCGGCCGCTGGTGGTGGGAGAACCCGGAGCTAAAAGAGTGCGGACTGCATAAGAAGTGAAACGGTGAAACGGTGGAACAGTGAAACAGCGGAACAAATAACTGTTACCTAAATCCAATAGCTTTCACCGGAGTGATCCTGCCAATAATAAATCCCGGAATTAATACCATAAGCAGGCATACAAGGAAAGTCCCTGCATTGATGAGCAGGATATGTGAGATATTCAGCGATACCGGCACGAAAGAGATGTAATAAGATTCCTCGTCTAAAGGCAGGATTTTCGTCCAGTGTTGGATCAAAGCAATGCCAATTCCGGTAATATTGCCCCATAACAAGCCCCTGGCAATAATCCGGGCGGTAAGGTACACAAAAAGTTTTCGCAGGTCGTTGTCATTTATTCCCAAGGCTTTTAATACGCCTATCATATTGGTCCTTTCAAGGATCATGATCAACAGAGTGGATATAATGGTAATACCAGCGACCAGGATCATAAGAACAAGGATGATAATTACATTAATATCCATCAGCCGTAACCAGTCAAATATCTGTGGATAAGCCTCAGTCACTGTTTCAGCATTTAAATCATATCCTATCATCTGGTAAACCATCTCCCCCATTTTATCCAGGGATTTGAAATCATCAATAAAAACTTCGAAACCGGAAACCATGTCAGTATTCCAGTTATTCAATCTCTGGATATGACGGAGATCACCAATAACATATACGTCATCGAATTCTTCAAGTCCCGTTTCGTATATTCCTGATATGTTGAATTTTCTTCCTCGTGGCTGAGATTCGGAACCAGATAAAAAATACATCCGGACCTCATCTCCGATTTTAAGTTTTAATTTTTGTGAAATTATTCCCGAAATCAGCAATTCTCCTGAAGCCATTGTATCATTCACCTGGAAAATTGACCCGGAAGTAAGATGTTCCTTCAAAAAGCCCCAATCATAGTCAGGGCCGATCCCTTTCAGAACAATACCCTGCAGTTGGTCATCCGTTTTAATAATACCGGCCTTCAGCGTAAAAACCTGTATGTGCTTTATCCCGTCAACTTTATCTAATTCCGGATAAAATGGCTGGTCCATAGAAACAGGTGAAGCTTCATAGGAAGCATTTTCATCAAAATTATCGATCTGAATGTGTGCAGAAAAACCGATAACTTTATTTCGTATTTCTGTTTGAAAACCAACCAGGACAGCCACTGCCAGGATCATCACTGACAAGCCAAGTGCAATAGTGATAACTGCAATCCGGATTACCGGCCCGGATAAATTTTCCTTATCTTTACCGCTGATGCGGTTGGCTATGAATAACGGCAGATTCAAGTAAAATGAATTGAATTAATCGGTAAAAATAAGAACGATTGTCGATCGTTGTACAAGAGCATAGATCTTTACAAGTTTATTTTAAAAGATCATTTGATGATATCAGATTACTATAAGGCCATTGTAATTTGTGCGGTCATGATTTCAGGATCCTGCCATTCAAAGCACGGCAATACTCAGGGAACAGTCTCAGGAGAGCTTCGCCTGGCCAACATCAGCGAAATCCGCACAGGGGCAGAGAGGACAGACTTGTATTTTCCGCAATTAAAGGGTAAAACTATTGGAATTATTTGTAATCAGACCTCTCTTGTCGGAAATACCAATCTGGCAGATACTTTGATCAATGCAGGTTTTTTTGTTAAAGTAATTTTCAGCCCTGAGCACGGATTCAGGGGAGACTCCGATGCGGGAGCGGATATTTCAGATGGTTTGGATAAGAAAACTGGCATAAAAATCATCTCCATTTACGGAAATAAGAAAAAACCAGAACCGGAAGATCTGGAAGGAATCGACATTTTATTATTTGACATCCAGGATGTAGGAGTCAGATTCTATACCTATATTTCAACTTTAACCCTTGTCATGGAGGCAGCTGCAGATAAGGGAATACCGTTGATTGTCACTGACCGCCCCAATCCCAATGGTTTTTATGTCGATGGGCAGGTATTAGACACGTCTTTCCGGTCATTTGTTGGTATGCATCCCATTCCGGTGGTCTATGGCATGACCATAGGTGAATATGCATTGATGGTCAATGGTGAAGGCTGGCTGGGAGAAAGAAAATGTGACCTGAATGTTATTCCGCTGGAAGGTTATAGTCATAATATGATTGTCAAACTACCGGTCAGTCCCTCCCCTAATTTACCTACATGGGAATCAGTTTATCTCTATCCTTCGCTTTGCCTGTTTGAAGGAACAATGATCAGTGTCGGCCGCGGAACTTGGACACCTTTCCAGGTGATCGGGCATCCTCATTTTGTGATTGGCAGCTATCTCTTTAAACCAGAAAGCATACCCGGGGTCAGCGAGCATCCGCCTTATGAGGGCCAGTACTGCTTAGGCTTAGGCCTGACGGACTTTGCTGAAAATTTCCGGGAAAACGAACATCATTTCTCACTCGTTTGGTTAATCCGGATGCATGAATTTTTTAAGGATTCAGCAGATTTTTTCACGCCTTATTTCGACAAACTGGCTGGCAATGACCTGTTAAGAAAGGCTATCATAAACGATTTACCTGAGACTGAAATCAGGAAAAGCTGGGAAAATGATCTTAACGCGTTCAGACAAATCAGGAAAAAGTACCTGCTCTACCCGGATTAACTTATATTGTTCTCCCCGGATATACTTTTAATGCCTCTTCCAGGCAAACCATTGCTTTTTTTAGGTCTTCCACTTTCAGCACATAGGAAATCCTGACCTCATCCTTGCCTTTGCCTGGGTTAGAGTAAAAACCAGTTGCCGGTGCCAGCATCACAGTTTCGTTGTTAAAGTTGAAATCTTCCAGCAACCATTTACAGAACCGGTCGGAATCATCGATTGGAAGCCTGGCGACAACATAGAAAGCTCCTTTAGGTTTAGGACAAGAGGCGCCAGGAATGCGGTTTATGCATTCGACCACGACATCACGTCGTGCATGGTATTCCTTAAGAACCTTGTCAAAATATTCCTGCGGGGTATCAATAGCTGCTTCCGCTCCAATCTGGCCGAAAGTCGGCGGACTGAGGCGGGCCTGGGCAAATTTCAGTGCTGTGCGGATAACATCTTTGTTCCTGGTGATCAGGCATCCTACTCGAAAGCCACAGGCACTGTAACGTTTTGACACCGAATCGATCAGGATGACATTTTCTTCTATCCCCTCCAGATACATGGCTGAATAATGATGAAGGCCATCATAAACAAACTCCCGGTAAACCTCATCGGTGATGAGGTAGAGATCATATTTCTTAACGATATCCCGAAGGGTTTCCAGTTCTTCTTTTGAATAAAGATAGCCTGTAGGGTTATTTGGATTACAAATGAGGATCGCTTTTGTCCGCTCATTGATAGCTTTTTCAAAATCAGCCATGGGAGGAAGTGCAAAACCATTGTCGATAGTTGAAATTATCGGTCGGACTACGGCGCCGCAATTGATTGCAAAACCATTATAATTGGCATAGAATGGCTCCGGAATGATCAGTTCATCTCCCGGGTCAAGACAGGTATTTATCGCAAATAATAAAGCTTCGGAAGCGCCGGCGCCAACGACAATATCTTCAGGAGTGATGTCAATATTATATTTTTTATAATACTCGGTTAACCGTTTGCGGTAGGAATAGATACCGGCAGAATGGCTATATTCAACTACTTTCTGGCTGAAATTCCTGATTGCGTTAAGTGCTATTTCAGGTGTTTCGATGTCAGGTTGCCCGATGTTAAGATGATAAACTTTTCGGCCCGCTTTTTTTGCGATCTCCGCAAAAGGGACCAATTTACGAATCGGGGATTCAGGCATCATCATCCCCTTTTTAGAAATTTTTGGCATGGAAAATAATCTTTAAGCAAATAATAAAAGGTTGTCTAATAAGAATTTTTTATGCTTATCGGACAACCCCTTAAAAAATTTTAACCTGTTTATTTATTTACAGGTGTACCCTCTCCTGTAATCTTTTCAGGTAATTGCTGGGCCGGGTTCGGTTGAACTGTCCCGGTGATCCTCAGAACAACGGTATTATTCTTGGCATTTGATCTTACCGTAACTGTTTTGTTGATCGGCCCTGTTTTCTTTGTGTTGTAGGTCACCTTGATTTCGTCAGATGCACCCGGCAATACAGGTTCTTTTGGCCATGTAGGAACGGTACAACCGCAAGATGACTGGGGTTGCTGAAGTATCAGGGGTTCTTTACCAATATTGGTAAATTTGAAAGTGCAGACGCCATCTCCGCCAAAAGCGACAGTTCCATAATCATGAACCATTTTATCAAAGCTTATTTCTGGTGCATTAGGGTTATCTTCAATTTTAACAGGTTCTGTAGCCTGGGCAAAAACTCCAATCGCCGAAACCAATAACAAGGCAACAAATAATGTAATCTTTTTCATTTTTTTAATGTTTAATCAGGAAGACAAAGGTATTAATATTTTAAAAACGATCCGTTTTTCCTGATTTTTTATACTTTTTTAACATAATTTATTTTTTTACTATAGCTGGCATAAATTACCCAAAACCTTGCCAAAGTCTATTATTTGTAATAAAACACACTCAAATTCTCAGAAAATAATAAAATCAACCGCAATTAGAAAAATTCTATGAGAATAGTAACATTTTGGGCAATCATTTTTATATTTTAGCAGATCGGTGGTAATACAGACATTAAAAGCCCTATAAGATGATCAACAGAGAGTTAACAGATCCTGAAAGTATAGTAATAATTGGTGGATCGAATGATCTTCAAAAACCAGGCGGGAAGATCCTTAAAAATATTATTGACGGGGGTTTTCAGGGTAGTTTAATGGTCTTGAATCCCAAAGAAGATAAGGTTCAAGGGCTTACTTCCTTCCGGAAACTTCGTTTGTTACCACCTGTCGAGCTGGCTATTATTGTCATAGCAGCCAAATATGTGCCCGAAACGGTGGCTTTGCTGACAAAAGAAAAGAAGACCAGGGCATTTATTATTATTTCCGCAGGATTTAGTGAAGAAAGTAAGGAAGGCAGAGAGATCGAGAGAAAAACGGTAGAAATTATCAATGAAGTTGGTGGTGCTCTTATCGGGCCAAACTGTATCGGGGTATTGACCCCAGCCTACCATGGGGTATTCACTCTTCCGATCCCGAAGCTCACATTATCCGGTTGCGATTTCATTTCAGGTTCCGGAGCAACGGCTTGCTTTATCATGGAGAACGGCATCCCGAAGGGTTTAAGCTTTGCCCGGGTTTTTTCTGTCGGCAACAGTGCCCAGATGGGTGTTGAAGATATCCTTCAATACATGGATGAATCTTTCGATCCCATAATCAGTCCGAAAGTCAAGCTACTTTACATGGAAACCATTAACAAACCTAAACTTCTATTAAAGCATGCTTCCTCATTGATTCGGAAGGGCTGTAAGATCGCAGCAATCAAAGCGGGATCATCGGAAGCCGGCAGCAGGGCGGCCTCATCCCATACCGGCGCCCTGGCCAATTCCGATCTGGCTGTCAAATCTCTATTCCGGAAAGCCGGTATTGTCAGGTGCAGCGGGCGTTCGGAGCTGATCAATGTCGCATCGGTCTTTCTTCACAAAGAGTTGAAAGGTGTAAATATCGGTATTATCACCCATGCAGGCGGACCTGCAGTTATGCTCACCGATGCCCTTTCCAGGGAAGGGTTCCATGTTCCACATATTAAAAACCCAAAATCACAGGAACTGTTAAAGGAATTGTTTCCGGGTGCCTCTGTAAACAACCCGATTGATTTCCTTGCAACCGGAACGGCAGAGCAATTGGGAAAGATCATCGATTATACCGATCGGCATTTTGATGAAATTGACGGAATGGCGGTGATATTCGGCACACCCGGTCTCAGTCCGATTTTTGATGTTTATGAGGTCCTTGATGAAAAGATGAAAACATCGATCAAACCCATATTCCCGATACTTCCTTCAACACTGACCGCTAACGAAGAAGTAAAATCCTTTCTTCAAAAAGGCAGGATTAACTTTCCGGATGAAGTATTGTTTGCTCATGCCCTCGGTTTAGCATATTTTATAGATAAGCCTGCGGAAATGGAGCAAAAAAAGCCAACCGCTATTTCAAAAGTCATCATCAGGAAAATTAACGAACACAAACCCGGTTATTTACATCCTGAAATGGTTTCTGAAATAATGGATGCAATCCATATACCCAGGGTGCCGGAAAAGGTTGTCTGTTCAATACCCGGAATCATTGAAGCTTCTCATTCTATAGGTTTCCCGATGGTAATGAAAGTTGTCGGCCCGGTTCATAAATCAGATATGGAAGGAGTCATATTAAATGTAAAGGATTTAGAAAATGCCTTGGCAACTTATGATTCTCTTATGAAGAAACCGGGCTCTAAAGAGATTCTGATTCAACCGATGGTCTATGGTCGAGAAATATTTGCCGGGGTTAAATATGAAAAGAAATTCGGACACCTGATCCTGTGCGGAATGGGCGGAATTTTTATTGAGGTACTGAAAGATTTCAGTGCTGGCCTTGCCCCACTTTCACGGAAAGAAAGCATGGATATGATCAAACGGCTTAAAATTTATCCTTTGCTAAAAGGTATGCGCGGACAACAGGGTATTAACATAGATTTGTTTGGGGAAATACTTGTTCACATTTCGGAATTAGTGCAGTCTATCCCTCAAATCATGGAGATGGACCTGAATCCTCTCATTGCGATCAATGATAAAATTGTGGCCGTGGATGTGAGAATCCGGATCGGCCGCGAATAATTGCAAAAGATATTGTTTTTCGGATATAAATTTATATTTTTGACAGATTCTGATTTTATCAATTACTACATCCGGGAATACCTATGAAAAGCACCCCAATTGATTTTGAAATTATCGAAAAAAAAATTAATGAAACCCAGATCGGTGATTTAGGAATCGCTTCTATCCGTGAGATAAAAAGGCTGGTTGATATGATTGAAAAAGAGTCAGGTCAGCGCTTCATTCGCATGGAAATGGGCATCCCGGGTCTGGCGCCGGTCCAAATAGGCATTGAAGCCGAAAAAAAAGCGCTTGATATGGGAATTCCTGCTATTTACCCGGATATTTATGGCAGGGCTGAACTTAAAGAAGAGATTTCGAAATTTGTCAAGCTTTTCCTGAATATCGATGTCAAAACTGAAGGATGCATTCCCACGGTCGGCTCTATGCAGGGCAGTTTTGCTTCCTTTATGACCCTGAACCGGATGTACAAGGACAGGGGGCAAACCTTGCTCCTCAATCCCGGTTTCCCGGTCCACATGCAGCAACTGCTTATCCTTGGATTTGAAACAGTCGCGTTCGATGTATATGATTACAGGGGTGAAAAACTCCGGGACAAACTGGAATCATTCCTGCAATGCGGGAAAATATCTACCATCTTATATTCTAATCCAAACAACCCATCCTGGATTTGCTTTACGGAAAGAGAACTCAGGATTATCGCGGAAATGGCAGACAAATATAATGTGATCGTAATCGAAGATCTTGCTTATTTCGGCATGGATTTCCGCAAAGATTATTCCCATCCGGGTGTCCCACCCTACCAACCTTCGGTATCCCATTATACTGAAAATTATGTCCTTCTGATTTCCAGCTCCAAGGTTTTCAGTTATGCCGGACAAAGGATCGGTATGATGGTGATCTCCGATAAAATCTTTGAAACTGAAGCACCGGATCTGTTAAGGTTTTATAAGTCTTCCAGGGTCGGGCACGCCATGGTATTCGGAACCCTCTATGCCCTGAGTTCAGGCACGGCACATACCCCGCAGTTTGCCCTGACCGCCATCCTTAAAGCTGCTAATTCCGGAGAATTCAACTTCATAGAGGAGGTGAAAGAATATGGCGAAAAAGCTAAAATCATGAAAAAACTTTTCCTCGATAACGGGTTTAAGATCGTCTATGATAAAGATGAAGATAAACTTATTGCCGATGGATTTTATTTCACTTTCTCATATCCTGGCTATACCGGGGGAGAATTGCTTCGCGAATTGCTTTCCTATGGAATTAGTGCCATTTCCCTGTCAATCTGTGGAAGCGAGCGGATTGAAGGTATAAGGGCCTGTGTTTCACTGGTTAAGCGGGAGCAATTCCCCAACCTTGAATCCCGTTTGAAAAAATTCAGGGAAGATCACCGGTAAATTATTGTCCTGATCTTTCTTCCCCGCTATTTAAATCAAATATAAATTGTTAATTAAATAACAATTCAAATCCATTCTTTCAGCTTAATTCATCTTTTATTAATAATTTCGTAGCGCTTATTTTAAGTGCACAGGACATAAATTTTTTAACTTAATGGCTAAAGTCAGAGGAGTTATAATAGTCGATATTGAGCGCTGTAAAGGTTGCGAAGTATGCGTGGGGGCATGCCCGACAGAAGTTATCGCGATAGCCCGTGATGTTAACCATAAAGGTTACCGGTATGCTTTTGCAGCGAACCCGGATGAATGCACCGGTTGCACTAATTGCGCTGTAGTTTGCCCCGATGGGGTTATCACGGTTTATCGGAAAAAAGTCGAAGTCTGATCCCACAATAAAAATTTATCATCATTATGGGTGAATTAAGATTAATGAAAGGCAATGAGGCCTTTGCAGAAGCTGCAATCCGTGCTGGTGTGGATGCCTACTTCGGTTATCCCATTACGCCACAATCTGAAGTGCTCGAATACCTCATGGCTGAGAAGCCGCATGAGCGGACTGGAATGGTGGTGTTACAGGCAGAAAGCGAAGTTGCAGCAATTAACATGGTTTATGGTGCCGGCGCAACCGGTAAGAAAGCGGTGACATCATCCTCCAGTCCGGGCATCAGTTTGAAAATGGAAGGAATTTCCTATATGGCGGGGGCCGAACTGCCCGGGGTTATCCTCAACGTGGTCCGTGGCGGACCTGGGCTTGGAACGATCCAACCTTCCCAGGCCGATTATTTCCAGGCCACAAAAGGTGGTGGCCATGGGGATTACCGGCTGATTGTACTTGCCCCATCTTCTGTTCAGGAAATGTTCGATTTTGTCAGGCTGGCGTTTGATCTTACTTTCAAATATAGAAATCCTGTGATGATCCTTTCCGATGGCGTCATTGGCCAGATGATGGAGAAAGTGCAACTGGCCGATCCGATTCCCAGAAGGACCAATGAAGAGCTGATCAGGGAATGCCCCTGGGCTACAACCGGAAAACCCGCTTCAAGGGAAAGGAATATAATCACTTCGCTTTACCTTGACCCTGCTGTACAGGAAAGACATAATGTCCATTTGCAGGAAAAATACCGTAAGATAGAAGAAACAGAAGTCCGCTTCGAGAAATTCCAGTGTGATGATGCGGAATATCTTTACGTAGCTTATGGATCCAGTGCCCGTATCGCGCAAAAATCAGTGCAGCTGGCCAGGGCTAAAGGCATTAAAGCCGGGCTTCTCAGGCCTATTACACTGTTTCCTTTTCCAAAAAATGAGATTGTTTCCCTTGCTAAACAGGTAAAAGCTATGCTGGCGATTGAAATGAGTGCCGGACAACTCGTGGAAGATGTCATGCTAGCTGTGGCAGGAAAAGTGCCTGTCGGACATTTTGGCCGCATGGGAGGCATAGTCCATTCCCCAGAGGAAGTATTAACTGCACTTGAAAAAAAATTCATAGGAGGCTGAACCATGGATGAAAAATTATATAAGGAAATAGTTTCCGATGAGAATCTGGTCTATAAAAAGACCAGCCTGATGACCGAAAATGTTTTGAGTTATTGCCCCGGCTGTGGCCATGGAACGGCTCATCGCATCATCATGGAAGTAATCGATGAAATGGGCTTGCAACAGGATACAATCGGTGTGGCACCGGTGGGTTGCTCAGTCCTGGCTTATGAGTTCATGAATGTTGATATGCAGCAGGCTGCACATGGCCGGGCACCCGCGCTTGCCACAGGTATCAAACGCACCTGGCCTGAAAAGATCGTTTTTACTTATCAGGGCGACGGCGACCTGGCAGCGATCGGGACTGCTGAGACAATCCATGCTTGTAACCGAGGGGAAAATATCATCATCTTCTTTATCAATAACGGGATTTATGGAATGACCGGCGGTCAAATGGCGCCTACTACGCTTCCCGGGATGAAATCATCGACATCACCCTATGGGCGTGATGTTAAAACGATGGGATTTCCGCTGAAAATGACCGAGCTGGTTGCCCAGCTACCCGGGACCTATTTCGTGACACGCCAGGCTGTCCATACACCTGGTAATGTGCGAAAAACTAAAAAAGCCGTCAAGATGGCTTTTGAGAACCAGCTCAATAAGAAATCAGGACTTTCATTCATCGAAATCGTTTCCAATTGCAATTCAGGATGGAAAATGACACCAACCCAGTCGAACCAGTGGATGGTGGATAATATGTTCCCGTACTATCCGTTGGGAGATCTGAAGGTTGACGGCGAATTGGTAAGTCAGCAGTCGGCAGTCAGCAGTCGGCAGTCAAAAACCTGAAACAAGAAACTTGAAACTAAATGAAGTTATGACAGAAGAAATTATCATAGCCGGATTTGGAGGACAAGGCGTCCTTTCCATGGGAAAAATTCTTGCTTATTCCGGTATCATGCAGGACCAGGAAGTCAGCTGGATGCCATCTTACGGGCCGGAGATGCGCGGTGGAACGGCCAATGTTACCGTTATCCTCAGCGATGAAAGGATCAGCTCTCCCATTCTTACCCGTTTCGATACGGCCATTATCCTTAACCAGCAATCGATGGACAAATTCGAGTCCATGGTAAAACCCGGCGGAACACTTATTTATGATGGCAATGGAATCACACATCATCCTGAAAGAAAAGATATAAAAATCTTCCGTGTTGAAGCTGCTGACGAAGCTGCAAAACTGGGCCTTTCAAAAATATTCAACATGATCGTCCTGGGAGGTTATCTGAAAGTCAAACCTGTTGTGACGCTGGAAAATGTGATCCAGGGGTTAAAAAAATCCTTGCCGGAAAGGTATCATTATATGATCCCGGATAATGAAAAAGCATTGAAAAGAGGCATGGAGATTATCTCCGCAACTTCCTGAAAATTCATTTACAAATAATTATACCAACTTCCTTTCAGTCAAGAGGAAGTTTTTTTATGTAATTTAGTTCCCTTTTTTATTCAATTCATGACAACATTGAAGAACAAATACGGCAAAGTTCCCCACTACCATGGACTGAGAGTTTACCTGGTTTCCACCATCCTGTATTTTTTCCTTGTCTTTCCGGTTGCAGGTATTCTTGCGGTCAAATATGTTCCGGATTATATGAGCCGCACAAAAAATAATCAGGCGGTGTCCGCCATTTCCAAGGCTTCGGAAGGATTTAGTCAACTTAATGAGATAGACAGTGTTTCCAATCAGATACGAAATGTGCAGTCATCTACTGACAGCTCATCTTTTTCTATAAAAATTTCAACTCCGGACTCCCCGAAATTTGGAATGACCCTTGGAGATAAAACACAGGAAAACAGTCAGATTGGCGGTACAATGGCACTTCTCATCAGGCTGTTGATGGTAAGTTTCCTCATCGGGCTTGGATTTAATCTTCCATTTTTGATTTATTTCAAAAAGAAGCGGAGACGCATGCCCATAAAGGCCAGGATTCAGCAATATTGCAGGAAATTCGTGCTTAAATCCCCGTTGATTAATACAGGTATATTGACGCTGCCTTATAGCATCACCCTATTATATATGCTTTATATCATCCTTTTCAAAAAAGGTGTCGATGACCTTAACTGGCAATTTTATCTGCAATATTTCTTTATTACTTTAGTTGCCAGCATTTTGACATTAATGTTGGTTTACTTCTGGATGAAGCACCGTGTACATATTAGGTACCTGGAACATATTTATTCGGAAGAAGAATTAAAGAAAAGGATCTTTAAGGTACGGCAGGAAAAAATAAGGAACAGGTTATGGATATCCAGTGCCATGACCACCTTGTTTCCATTGATTATCGTTGTTTTCTACATCGTTCTCAGCATGTCATCAGTCAGGGAACTTGAAATAAACAAATTCACTGATGAACATCAAAAGATCCTCCTTGGGAAATACGTGGCATTAAACCTCGGATTAGACCTGCCTACGATTGATAAATTTTTCTATGTCAATGCGGTTAACAGCCTGTTAATGGTATTAGGTATCGGAACGGGCATCTTTATCGCACTAATATATATTGTGCTTTTTGTCAGGTGGACCACGGAAGATATTGTACGCCCGGTCAATGAGCTGCTTGCTAATATGCAGCGGACCGGCCGGGGCGAACTCGATAGTTTCAGCATTGTGAGGACCAATGATGAGATAGGTGCCTTGACAGAAGGGTACAATGAAATGTCGGGAAAATTGAAAAGCTATTTCCAGAGCCTGGATAATATCAACAGGGCTAACGCCCGTTTCGTTCCCCGCCAGTTCCTGGATTTTCTCGGGAAGGAAAGCATCACTGATATTCAGTTAGGTGACCAGGTCCAAAAAGAAATGACAATTTTATTTTCCGATATAAGGGATTTCACAGCTATGTCTGAGACCATGACCCCTAAGGAAAACTTTGACTTTATCAATAATTACCTGGGTTATATGGAACCTGTTATCCGGCATAACAATGGTTTTATTGACAAGTTCATGGGGGATTCTATCATGGCTTTGTTTCCGGAACGCAGCGAAGACGCCATTAATGCTTCTATAGAAATGAGGATCAAACTGATGGAATATAACGAAATCATCGGCCAGTTCGGAAAGCCGACGATTGATGCAGGCGTTGGCATTCATACCGGTTTGCTTATGTTGGGGATTATCGGCGGCGAAGGAAGAATGGATGGTACCGTGATATCGGATGCCGTTAATCTTGCTGCTCGTCTCGAAGGACTGACCAAAGTATACGGCGGATCCATTATCATCACAGAAGATACCCTCATTAAGCTGAATGATCCCAGTCAATACCAGTTCAGGTTTCTTGATGTCGTCAAGGTCAAAGGAAAAAAGGAAGCGATCTACATTTTTGAGATCATGGATGGGGAGCCGGAAAACATAAAAAATCTTAAATTAAGTACAAAAGAAGATTATAATAAAGCTCTGCAAGCTTACAAAAAGAAGGAATTTAAAAGTGCTTTGAAATTGCTGCAATCCATAGAGGCCGTCAACCCAAAGGATAAAACGATTAAAATATATCTTGAGCGCTGCAGTCATTATATAGAAAAAGGTGTGCCTGAGTTTTGGGATGGAGTGGAAAGTTTTGATCTGAAGTATTGATCGTAATATCATAGTTTTCTTACATTTAATTAAATCTTTCTAAAAAAGTTGAACTAACCTGAAATCATGAATTACGAAGCTGTCAAAAAGTTTATGCTTACTAAACTGGAAAGAGAACTGGATCCCAGACTAACGTATCATTCTATCAATCATACGCTTGATGTACTTGAGTCGGCCATCAGGCTGGCTGAGATGGAAAAGCTCTCATCAAAAGAAATCCTGCTTTTAAAAACAGCCTGTATTTTTCATGATTCGGGCATGCTGGTCACCTATCGCGGCCATGAGGAGGCAAGTATTGAAATTTGCCGTCAAACCCTGCCGGTTTACAATTATAATGAAGAGGATACCGAAATCATATGCAGGATGATCCTGACTACCAAGCTTCCGCAATGCGCAAGCCAACACCTTGATAAAATTTTATGTGATGCTGACCTCGATTATTTGGGAAGATCCGATTTTTTTATGATTGCACATCGCCTGAAATATGAATGGGACATTTTAAATATTTATCCTACTACTTTGCAGGAATGGTACCTGATTCAGAAGGATTTTTTATCATCTCACAGGTATTTCACCATTTCAGCCTTAAGTCTCCGGCAATCCATTAAAATGGAAAACCTTAAGCAGATAGAATTTATGTGCAATCATGAAAAATGAGCCATCGCTTTTGACATCAATTTTAATTTCTATATTTGTGTAAATTTAAAAATCAGATCAACTAATCCCGTTGTTCATGGAAACTGTAAAAAATCCCGTCTTTCTGGTTCCGACAGATTTTTCGGAAGTATGCACCAATGCAGCCCACAGGGCAGCTTCATTGGCTAAAGATTTTAATTATAAGATCGTGCTTTTGCATGTGATTGATAAGAATACCCTGGGTGAGTTAAAGAAGGAAGGTAAAGGGCCTGAGTGGGTTAAAGAACGACTTGGTGAGCTAGCCAAAATCCTGGTTAATGAAAATGTAATCCAGGTTGAAACGATTGCACGTAAGGGTGATATTTTTAATACTATTGCTGAAGTCGCTGAAGAATTAAAAGCGAGCCTTATATTCCTGGGAACCCATGGTAAAGTTGGCCTCCAGAAAATCACCGGTAGCTTTGCACTAAAAGTAGTTACCAGTTCTGAAATACCTACAATTGTCTTGCAGAAAAGGCCATTTGGCCACGGATTGGATAAAATTGTCATGCCAATCACCACCAATACCGGTCCATGGGCCAAAACTAAATGGGCAGCCTCGATCGCCAAAGAATTTAATTCGACAATAGAGATTATACATTTGCCAGGAGATGAAATGGATGATATCATTACCATGATTACCAATCACTTCCAGATGAATGGCGTTAACTTTAAGATTAAAGTCGCCGATAAATCAGGTAACTTTACCAAGCAGGTACTGGATTATGCCACTGCGGAAAATGCTGATATGATCCTGATCATGACAAATCCTGACAAGAGTTTAAAAACCTATTTACTGGGCAGTTATGATGAGGATATTATTTTCAATCCTTCCCAGATCCCGGTGATGTGCATCAATCCCAGAGATTTTAACTGGAAAAAGATTGTTCCGCGCTAATCAAGCATTATACTCAGCGCCACATTTGGCCTGGTTATTTTTCTTTCATTAATTCACAAAAAAATACGTTATTAATATGGCTCAGAATACTCAGGATCGGAACACTATCATTCTGGTACCCACTGATTTTACCCCGGTTGGACAAAATGCGGTTGACCATGCGGTCAGGGCAGGCGAACTGCTTAATTTTAAAGTTGTTATCCTTCATGTCATTAACAAGAAAACCAAAGTAAATTTTGGAAAAGATATCGCAGGTATTGCTGTTGAGAAAAAGCTTAAGGAAATCGTGAAATCCATAAAGTCAAAATCAAAAGTGTCTGTCGAATTCCTTTACCGCGAAGGGAGTATTTTTGACGTTATACACCAGGTTGCCGGCGAATTAAAAGCAAATATCATGATACTGGGCACCCATGGTAAGCGCGGGTTACAGCACCTGGTTGGCAGCTATGCCATGAAGGTGATCACCCAATCGCCCGTGCCGGTCATTGTTGTACAAAAAAGGCAAATTGGTCCCCAGGGATATAAAAAGATCGTTTTCCCGATAGGTTTATATACAGAATCGCGGCAGCAGGTATTTCATGCCATCGTTTCATCTCTTCTATTTAAAAGTGAAATCCTGGTATTTAAGCAAACCAGCAAGCAGGTTGCCGACATGACCAAGCTGAATATCATAACGGGCCAGATCGAGGAAGAATTTAAAAAGAATGGTGTGAAATATACCATTACTGAAGCGGAAAGGCATGCCAATTTTGCCGGCCAGCTTCTAGATTTTGCTGTTTCTCAAAGCGCTGACCTGTTGATGATGATGACCGACAGCAATATTGAGAATCCTAACTTCGACAACAGTTCCTGGAGCGAAAAACTGATTTTCAACCTGGCACAAATCCCCGTGTTATCAATTAACCCGGTTTATCTCGGCCAGATCTACTTCACCCTTTAAGAGCTTTCTATTTGTTTGAAATGACAAAGGAGGAAGCCAAAAGCAGGATTGCTGAGCTGACGGAGGAAATAAATCGCCATAATTATCAGTATTATGTCTTGTCGTCTCCTCAGATATCTGATTATGAGTTCGATCTTCTGCTGGAGGAATTAACCAGGCTTGAAGCTGAATATCCTGAATTAATCACACCCGACTCCCCTACCCAGCGTGTCGGGGCAGATCTTACGAAAGAATTTGTCCAGGTTAAGCATAAGTACCCGATGCTTTCGCTTGGCAATACTTATTCAGAAGAAGAAATTACGGATTTCGACGGAAGGATCAGGAAACTGCTCGGTGAAGATCCGGAATATGTTTGCGAACTGAAATATGATGGCATCGCCATAAACCTGACTTACCGGAATGGAAAACTGGTGCAGGCATTGACCCGTGGCGACGGGACACAGGGAGATGATGTCACTACAAATGTAAAGACGATTAAAAGCATTCCCCTGAATTTATGGGGAGATTTCCCCGATGAAATTGAAATCCGTGGCGAAGTTTTCATGCCCCGGAGCAGTTTTGAGAACCTGAACAGGGAAAGGGAAAAGAACGGGCTTCAATTGTTTGCCAACCCGAGGAATGCCGCCGCAGGCAGCCTTAAAATGCAGGACCCGGCAGAAGTCTCCAAAAGAAACCTTGACAGTTTCCTTTATTATATGATGGGAGAAAATCTTCCGGCTGATAATCATTACCAATGTCTTCAGAAAGCTAAAGAGTGGGGACTGAAAATATCGCCTTATATCGCCAGATGTCATTCCCTGGAAGAAATTTTTTCTTTTATCGAACTATGGAACGCCGGAAGGAAAGAACTGCCCTTTGATATCGATGGGATAGTGATTAAAGTCAATTCCCTCCGTCACCAGGAAATGTTGGGTAATACGGCTAAATCACCGCGATGGGTTATCGCATATAAATTTAAAGCTGAAAGAATATCTACGCCCCTTCTATCCATTGATTACCAGGTTGGACGGACCGGGGCTGTCACACCGGTAGCTAACCTGAAACCCGTCCAGCTTGCAGGCACTACGGTAAAGAGGGCAACACTTCACAATGCCGATATCATCCAGAAACTCGGCCTGCATGTCGGCGATCATGTTTTTGTCGAAAAAGGTGGCGAAATTATTCCCAAGGTCATAGGGCCAGACCTCGATCACCGGTCCGCTGATGCAAGGGAAGTTGAATTCATCACGCATTGTCCGGAGTGTGGCAGCTTGTTGGTGCGACAGGAAAATGAAGCTGCTTATTATTGCCCGAATGAATACGGCTGTCCGCCGCAAATCAAAGGAAAACTGGAGCATTTTATCAGCCGGAGGGCCATGAACATCGACAGCCTGGGAGAAGGCAAGGTTGAACTGCTCTTTGATAAAGGTTTGATCGGCAATGTAGCCGATCTGTACGATCTGAAATATGAGCAGTTGCTGGGCCTTGAAAAGATTTACGAAGCCGAAGAAGGACAGAAAGAAAGAAAGATCGGTTTCCGGGAAAAAACTGTCAGTAATATCCTTCAGGGCATTGAACAATCAATAAGCACCCCTTTCGACCGCGTCCTTTACGCATTGGGCATAAGGTTCGTAGGTGAAACCGTCGCAAAGAAATTAGCCTATCATTTTGGCAGCATCGACCTGATCATACAAGCCAGTTTTGATGAACTAAAAAAAGTTGAAGAGATTGGTGAAAAAATTGCCGGATCAATAGTATTATTCTTTGCAAATCCATTCAATCGGAAAGTTATTGAGCGGCTTCGTGAAAAGGGAATTTCTTTTCAGCTTGAAAAATCCGGACCCATTGTGACAGAAGACAAACTGGGCGGCAAGACCTTCGTAATCAGCGGGGTTTTCCAGAAATTCTCCAGGGACCAGCTTAAGGAGATGATTGAGAAATATGGCGGAAAAAACACCGGGTCGATCTCAGGTAAAACCGACTTCCTGCTGGCTGGTGAAGACATGGGACCTGTCAAATTGCAAAAGGCCCGGGCGTTGGGCGTGAGGGTGATTTCGGAAGAGGAGTTTCTTGAACTTATCAAGTAGGCAGTTGACGGTTGACAGTTGACAGATTTTTTATTGCCTACTGTCAACTGTCAACTGTCAACTTTTTTCAAAACGGTTTCACGCTGGAAGCTCCTGACTCGTCGACCGAAATATTCGGGGGATTCCCTTTGTACCTGATGGAAGATGCGCCGGAAGCGTCGATGTTCAGTTTGCCGGTGGCACATATTTTGGCATCAGAGGCCCCGCTGAGTTCGATAGTGAGATCCTGGAATTCAAGACCTTCCGCATCAAATTCCGATGCACCCGAGATCTCGATATAACCGGTCTTACAAGTCCCCCTGAATTCTATTTCAGAAGCCCCGCTGAATTCCGCATCAAAATTTTCAGCTTTCAATTCCATGTCGATTTCAGCTGCCCCGCTGACATCCATTTCCAGGTTATTGAAAGATAGCGCGTTCTCGCCTTCAACCTCCACCGCACCGCTGAAATCAATATAATCAAGGCTTTTAAAAGTCAGGTAAACCGACATTTCGTGGAGCCTGTCTGGCCAGCCTGCTTTAGTGGAAATCATTAGTTTATTTCCCACTACCTCGGTGACGATTTCTCTCATCTCATCTTTATCGGCTTCAATAACCAGTTTTTCCTGGTCGCCCTGGGAAAGATAAACTTGAAAAGCACCACCTATGTCAAGTGAGGTGAAGCCGCTTACGGCCCTCTCCTCTTTTACAAAATCACCGGTGCTCCTGTTTTCAGGAATATTCCAGCAGCCGAAAGAAACGGTCGTGAACAACCCAAGAAGGATAAAGAGTGAAAACGGAACGAATAATTTTTTTGTGTCCATGGCATTTGGTTTTTAATTAATTTGCGTTATTCTTCAAAATCAATATCGACATCTGCATTCTTAGTAGTTATAGTAAGCTGGGAAGTGGGACTTGCTGCAGAACCAATCTTACCTTTATAAATATTTTTAGTATAGCCAATGGTTTCCTGGCTTAACGAAGTATGGGAATCAGGGTAGGAAAGCTCTCCGAAATCCATTTCCGCACTGATATTCATACTTGCTTTGGGATCGAAGGTAAGACTTGCCCCGGCAAAGGTATTCCTGACTTTGCCCAGTTTGAAGGCCGGTGAGATATAGTGTATGGTGATATCGCCATATTCAGCGTCGAAATCAAAATCTCCGTTTATTTTTTCGAATTCAAGTTCTGAAAAGCGGCTGATCGAAATGACCGGCCCGGAACTCCCGATATTGATCTCATCGTATTGAGAATCAACATTTAGCTTAGCCAGTTTTTCGATGGAAATTTCGGAAAAACGGGAATAGAGTTGCAAATTCTCCGCACCTGATGATTTCCACTCGCCGTATTCGATATTCAAGGTACCATCTTTCATGAATCCTGCTTCGGCATTGCTGAACTTGATTGTCAATTGAGTTTTCGGCCCGTTAAATGCATTTGCTTCCATGGCTCCGTATTCAAGGTTTATCTTGACTAAACCATTTGATTCATCAAGATAAATGTCTCCGAATTTGTTATCAATGTCAATATCTATCCAGCGAGGCATCCTGATATCATAATCTATAGAGTAATTGGCATTGCTGATGCTTCCAACAGTAGTTATCCCCTCAACTTTTGTGCGGGTTCCGCTTAATTGCACCCCGATCTTATCAAAAACCTTGTTGGCCTTTTCCTGGGTGGAAGCATCCACCTTAACTGTGACAGTGATGTCAACACTGCTTTCATCCCATGACTGGCAGTGAATCTCTCCGAATTTATTCCGGATCACCAGGCTTGCTCCTTTGTCAACATCATATTTCTCCTGGTAGTAAGTCTTAGTGAAATCCTGCGCTGTTATTGTCATCCAGGGAAGAAGAAAGATTGTAATCATTACGATTCGTGATAGCCGCAGGGAATCCTCTGTAAATTTTTGTTTGGTTTTCATGGTTTTATAAGTATTAAATATGGCATAACCTGGTTAAAATATCGTCCAGAAGGTCGGACTTGGTTTTATAATTCCTGATCAGTGCATTGATCAACCGCTCATTTTTGTTGTCATTCTGCAATTCACTCTCGAGTTTTACCGAATTGGAATCCAGGATTGAGATCTCATTATCAACGACTTTCTGAATATATGATGCTTCTGATGTTGATGCTGCGCAGTCATTGATCTTCTGAAGTTTTTCTTCGGCCAGTTTATCATAGTACATCCGGGCTTCCTGGATTTCCTGGGGTAATATGCTGGCTGATACGAGATTGGAGTTCACTGATGGGTCAATCAGATAATATGTAACGGACAGGCCGAGCAAAATCACGATCACAGCGGCAACCCTGAAGAGCCTTGTTGAGTGCCAGGTCTTTTGGCGGGGGCCAACTTCATGCAGGGAATCCAGCCTGGACTGGAACCTGTTAAAGTGTCCTTCCGATGGTTCTGCCCCTTCGAAAAGATCCCTGTTTTTCCTGATTTTTTCTTCCAACATTGACATGATAGTATACTTTAATTCAATTTCGAATTTGAAACATTGCTTTCACCTGCGCCGATAAATTCCAGTAACTTCTTTCTAGCCCGGGAGTACCTGGTCCTGGACAGGTTATAGGATATATCGAGGATCTTGGCAATTTCTTCATGATCGTATCCTTCCAGTAAATAAAGCGACAATATGATCCGATAGCTATCCGGAAGGGCATGAATGGCTTTCCTGATTTCTTCCACCCGGGTTGAGAGCACCTGGATATAGTTTTCATCGTCATTCTGGTCTGCCACCTCGACATCGATTTCGTCAATAGAGATGACATCTTTCGCTTTCCGGATCTCATCAATAGATTTATTGATGACGATCTTTTTCAGCCATGATCCGAAACTTGATTCGCCGCGGTAAGTATCGATCTGCCTGAAAGCCTCCAGGAACGCTTCCTGCATGATATCCTCGGCCTGGGCTGAGTCGTTCACGATCCTGATAGCTGTATTGAACATGGCTTTATAATATAATTTATAGACCTGAAACTGCGCTTTCCTGTCATTCACCTGGCATCCCCGGATCAGATCCTCATGAATATTTTTTACCGCTGGTTCCAAAAAGGTGAAATTTTAATCTAATGTCGGAGAAAAAAAAAGAATGTTACAGGTTGGGGGAATTTTTTTGATGAAATAATACATTTAAATATGAATAGATTTTCATGTCATATGTTAAAAAGATTATTATGAATTTTCTTTGTTAATTAGATAACAATTGATAATTTTGACGCAAAGTTAATCCGCAACTAACTTTGAGCTTACTCCAGATAACCAAACCGTGCGTAAGATGTTGTCTTCTGATTATTGCTTTTCATACTCTTCGTTAATGCAATGCGGCTGCTGCCGGTTTGCGCGACATTTAATTTTGTCTTAATACAACCCATCTATATGGAACAACTTACGAATAAATTTCTGCTCCAGGGCATGGAGATCAAGCTTGAAGAAAACCTTGACCAGGATTTCGGAAAGAAGATTGCCGGAATGGCCCATGGCGAAAAGCTGTTTGGCTGCATTCAATGCGGGAACTGCAGCGCCGCCTGCCCTTTGAGCATTTACATGGATTTCACACCTCGCAAGATCATCGCCATGGTGAGGGCCGGATTCCGGGATGAGGTTCTTTCAAACCGTACGATCTGGCTTTGTGCATCATGCTATCAATGCACAGTCGAATGCCCGAAAGGGATTAAGATCACAGATGTGATGTATGCCTTGAAAAGGGAGGCTATCGAAAACAAGATCTATCCCAAGAATTTCCCGGTTCCTATCCTGGCTAAGACATTCTTCAATGAGGTGAAAAGACACGGAAGGATCAGCGAAGCATCGCTGCTGATCAATTATTATTTAAGGTATAACATTTTTAAAATGCTTGGTTATTCTTCACTTGGGATGAAGTTGTTCTTCAAAGGCCGTCTTTCACTATTTGAAAAAGGCATGAAGAATAAAAAGAATCTTCAGGCGATGTTACAGGATAAGCCAAACTAAAAGAGGGATTTTGCTATGAAATACTTGTATTACCCCGGCTGCTCGCTTAAATCATCCGGGAAGCTTTATGAAGATTCGCTGCTGGCTGTTTTCAAAACACTCGGCGTAGAAGTGCAGGAACTGGAAGACTGGAATTGCTGTGGCGCGACCAATTATATGTCTATAAATGAACATCACGCTATCGCCATTACAGCCCGTAATTTAGCCCTGGCAGAAATGCAGGGGGGAGGTGAACTGATCGCTCCCTGTGCCGCCTGCTACATGGGATTGCTGAAAACACAAAATTACCTGGCTACCGATCCGGATTTAATGGAAAAAGTCTGCCATCAGCTTTCAGCTGTGGGACTGCATTGCGAGATAAAGGTCAAGGTACGTCATCCGCTGGATGTTCTTGTGAATGACGTTGGAATGGATGCCATCAGAAAAGCGGTCAAGACTCCGTTAAGCAGCGTTAAAGCCGCTTGTTATTATGGTTGCCAGCTTATCCGGCCTTTTGCATCGTTCGATAATGCCCATGACCCGCAAACAATGGATATAATAGCAAGAGCATTAGGTGCAGAACCTGTCGACTGGCCCATCAAGACCCGCTGTTGCAGTGGCAGTATGACCAGCACGCTAACCCACATTGGCCTGAGCATGAACTTCGAACTGCTGAAAGAAGCAAAATTACGGGGAGCAAATGTCATGCTGACAGCCTGTCCGCTCTGCCAGTTCAACCTGGAATGTTTCCAGGGAAAGATCACGAGGAAATTCCATGAAGATATAAAAATGCCGGTCATGTATTTCACCCAGCTCATGGGCCTTGCATTTGGAATTCCAAAAAAGGAACTGGGATTGCACAAGATGTTATCACCAGAGTTGATTTTAGCCTAAAAACCGGGAGGATCTTTATGACAACTAATCACGAAATCCGCGTAGGCTTTTATATCTGCCACTGCGGGCACAATATTGCCAGCATAATTGATGTGGCATTAATTACAGCGTATGCAGCCAAACTGCCACATGTGGTCGTTTCAAAAGATTATAAATATATGTGCTCAGATCCGGGACAGGAAATAATCCAGAAAGACATTCAGGAATTTAACCTGAACCGGATCGTGGTAGCATCCTGCTCTCCCCTGCTCCACGAAGCCACATTCCGCTCGGCCACGGAGAAAGCTGGTTTGAACCAGTTCTTTATGCAAATGGTAAACATCCGGGAAAATGCATCCTGGGTACATGAGGACAAAGAGATGGCTACTCTTAAAGTAAAAGACCTGGTGCGAGCCGCCATCCAGCGCGTTGCTTTCCATAAAGCGCTCGAGAAAAAGAAGGTCCCGGTAAACCCGGCGGTAATGATCGTCGGCGGCGGTATTGCAGGAATCACTGCCGCTTTAAATATGGCCAACGCCGGAAAGAAAGTTTACCTGGTGGAAAAAGATCCTACCATTGGCGGCTTCATGGCTAAGTTCGATAAGACTTTTCCCACCCTCGACTGTGCAGCCTGCATCCTCACTCCTAAAATGTCTTCCGTTAAAAAACATCCGAATATTACTCTCTGGTCCTATTCAGAAGTATCAAATGTCGAAGGGTTTGTGGGTAGCTACAAGGTGAAGGTTACCCGGAAGCCTCGCTATGTCATTGAGGATCTTTGCGTAGGCTGCATGGCTTGCGTTGAGGCATGTATATTTAAAACCGCTAAGTTCCCTGATGAATTCAATTTCGGCTTAAGCAACCGAAAGCCGGTTTATATTCCGTTCCCGCAGGCTACCCCGCTGGTTGCACTTATTGATGAAGAATCCTGCATACACTTCAGGACGGGCAAATGCAAGCAACCATGTGCAGAAGCTTGCGACCGGAAGGCATTCGATTTCGAAATGAAGCCTGAAATCATTGAGATTGAAGTGGGGACTATTATCCTTACCACCGGCTTTAAGCCCTTTAATCCTTTAAAATCCCCATATTACGGCTATGTGAAATATCCCAATGTTTACACTTCTCTTGAGATCGAACGGCTGGTAAATGCTTCAGGGCCGACAGAAGGCCATGTCCGGCTCAGGGATGGTTCGGAGCCGAAAAGCATAGGGATCATCCATTGTGTGGGTTCGAGGGACGAAAAAACCAATAAATGGTGTTCCAAGGTATGCTGCATGTATTCGCTGAAACTGGCGCACTTGCTGAAAGAACATTCCGGTGCTGAGATTTACAACTTCTATATTGATATGCGGACACCCGGGAAGGGCTATGAAGAGTTTTATGACAAGCTGCTGAACGAAGGTGTACATTTCATTCGCGGCCGGGTTGCAGAAGTTACAGATTGGGCTGTTACAGAAGCTGAAAAAAACAAACTGATCCTTCGGGTGGAAGATACCCTTATCGGCACTGTCCGCAGAATCCCGGTCGATATGGTAGTCTTGTCGCTTGGCATGGAACCCGGGAGTGACGCGCAGGACATCAGCAGAACGTTCAACATATCATGCTCCAATGAAGGTTTCTTCCTGGAGCGTCACCCCAAGCTGGCTCCGGTCAGTACATTTACCGATGGTATTTTCATTGCCGGTGCATGCCAGGGGCCAAAAGATATCCCCGACTGCGTGGCCCAGGCCGGGGCGGCAGCAGCAGAAGCCCTGGCGCTTATCGATGCCGGTTTCGTTGAACTGGAACCCAATACTGCCTACATTGAAGAAGAATTGTGCTGCGGCTGCCAGGTCTGCATCAACATGTGCCCCTATAAGGCAATTACATACGATCAGGAAAAAGGCAAGTCGTATATCAATGAAGCACTTTGTAAAGGTTGCGGTACCTGTGTGGGGGCCTGCGGCTCGGGTGCCATATCCCAGAATCTCTTTGAAGATGAAGAGATTTATAATGAAATCGAAGGTTTAATGGTGGAATAATTATTAAAGAAGACAGAAGACAGAAGACAGAAGTCAGAAGATTAAATCAGAAAATTGAAATTTATGGAATCATATAGTAAAGATAATTCCGATTGGTCACCACGTATTGTGGCATTTTTTTGCAACTGGTGCACTTACACTGCCTCAGACCTTGCAGGAGTTTCCCGCCTGAGATATGCCCCTTCGACGCGCGTAATCCGCGTGATGTGCTCCGGCAGGATCGAGCCCGCTTTTATCCTCGATGCCTTCACAAAAGGCGCCGACGGTGTGCTCATCGGTGGTTGCCACCCCGGCGATTGCCATTATTCTGAAGGCAATTACAAATGCCTGCGCCGCTACCATTTACTGCAAAAGTATGTGGAACAGATCGGGCTTGAAAAAGACCGCCTGCGGCTCGAATGGATCAGCGCCTCGGAAGGCAAGCGCCTCCAGGAGGTGGTTAATGAAATGACGGAAACCCTCAGGCAGCTTGGACCGTCGAAAATTAAAGAAACTGTCGAAACGATTAATAAATAATGGATACCCATCATGGCTGTTGAAAAACCAAAACTCAAGCTGGCTGTCTATTGGGGAGCCGCGTGCGGCGGTTGCTGCGTTTCTGTGCTCGATGTACATGAGCACCTGTTTGATATCGTAGAAAATGCGGACCTGGTCTTCTGGCCAATCGCGCTTGACATCAAATATGCAGATGTCCAAGCAATGCCGGATCAAACCATTGATATCACCCTTTTCAATGGTGCGGTCCGTAATAGTGAAAACGAACATATGGCCCATGTTCTCAGGCAAAAATCAAAGATTCTCATCGGTTATGGCGCGTGTGCTCACATGGGCGGAATACCGGGTCTCGCTAATTTTTCCAATAAGGAAGATATCTTTAAAAGGGTTTATGAAGACAGCGAATCCACCGAAAATCCCGGTAAGGTAAGGCCTGTTGAAGAATTGGACGTTAAAGAAGGCCATATTCATATTCCCCATTTCTACAATGATGTAATGACCCTCGCTCAAACCGTCGATGTGGATTATTTCATTCCCGGATGCCCGCCACAGTCTGAAAGACTGCTTGAGGTTTTCCTGGCAGTTGTCAATGGTGCCGAACTGCCGCCTAAAGGCTCCGTGATCGGCGCATTTCCGCGGGTGCAATGCGATGATTGCAAAAGAAAGAAATCGGACAAAAAAGGGATTACACGTTTCTTCAGGCCTTGGGAAGTTGAAGACGATGGCGAGACCTGCCTCAACGAACAAGGGATACTCTGTATGGGCCCTGCTACCCGCGGAGGATGCGGAGTCCGCTGTGTGGAAGGGAATGCGCCCTGCCGCGGCTGTTACGGGCCACTGGATGACATCCCGGATGCAGGGGCCAAGAATATGTCGGTTATCGCATCGATGCTCGAAGGGAAAGAACCCGATGAAATAGGACAAGCTATCGATTCCATCATGGATCCCGCAGGTACTTTTTACCGTTTTAGTTTACCAGGATCAAAACTCAGGAGAAAACTATCATGAAACAAATCACTATTGATCCCATCACCCGCCTTGAAGGTCATGGGAAGATCGAAATATTTTGCAACGACGACGGAGACGTAGAAAATGTCTACTTCCAGGTCCCGGAACTCAGGGGATTTGAAAAATTCTGTGAAGGAAGGCCCATTGAAGAGATATCACAGATAGTGACCAAAATCTGTGGCGTATGCCCCGGATGCCACCATATGGCCGCCGGCAAGGCTGCCGATATGGTCTTCGGTGTAGAGCCGACCCCAGCTGCAAAAAAGATCAGGGAGCTCTTTTACATGGCCCATTTCGTGCATAGTCATATTGCACATTTCTATGCGCTGGGTGCTCCCGACTTTGTGGTTGGCCCCGATGCCCCAAAATCAGAAAGAAATATTCTTGGTGTCATCGGAAAGGTCGGGAAAGAGATCGGTCTGGAAGTCATAAAACAACGCAGAAGGGCACAGGAAATCCAGGCTTTGTTGGGCGGACACCAGACACACATAGTGCTGAATGTACCCGGTGGTGTCAGGAAAGGGCTTAAGGAAGAAGAAAGAAAGGATATCGTCGAAAAGGCAAAGGGATTTATTGAATTTTCAAGGTTTTCGATGAAGATTTTCAATGATGTGGTCCTGGCAAACCCGCAATATGTCGACCTGATCCTGAATGGCCCTTACTCATTGAAAATCCATTCTATGGGTTTGGTGGACGACAAGAACAGGGTGAATTTTTACGATGGTAAGGTCAGGGTGGTTGATACGGAAGGAAAGGAACTGTACAAGTACTCACCCGTTGAATACAGAGATTTTATCGCCGAAAGGGTTGAACCGTGGACCTATCTTAAATTCCCCTATCTAAAGAAAATAGGATGGAAAGGGTTTGTCGAAGGGCAGGACTCCGGCGTATATCATGCTACACCGCTCTCAAGGCTCAATGCAGCCGATGGCATGGCAACCCCGATTGCGCAGGAAGAATATGAACGGATGTATGCCACACTGGGCGGTAAACCCGTTAATGCCACCCTGGCAATGCACTGGGCCAGGCTTGTTGAGTTGATCTATGCTGCAGAACACTGCCTGGAACTGGCTTCAGATCCTGAAATCACAAGCCAGGACCTGAGGGCCAGAATCGAAAAAGTGCCCACCGAAGGTATCGGAATCGTAGAAGCCCAGCGGGGAACGCTCACCCATCATTACTGGACCGATGAGCGTGGTATTGTGACGAAGGCAAACCTCATTGTAGGGACAACAAATAATCATGCGGCGATCAGTATGTCAATCAAAAAGGCCGCCCAGGAGCTGATTAAAAAAGGTGTCGATGTAACTGACGGCATCCTGAACAGGATTGAAATGGCTTTCAGGGCTTACGATCCCTGCTTCTCATGTGCCACCCATCACTTACCCGGTCAAATGCCGCTGACGGTCAATTTCAGGGACTCACAAGGCAATATTACCAGAAGTGTCTCGAGGTAAATGCCTCATCATTGGTTTTGGCAGCGATGCCCTCTCGGATGATGGCCTGCCAATCAGGCTCATCAATGATTTAAAGGCTATTTTAGATCCGGATAAGTTCATATTGATGACGAGTCCTGTCGGTGGCCTTGAATTGCTTAATCTGCTGGACGGCTTTAATACTGCTGTATTGATCGATACGCAGCTTACTTCAAAGAGAAAACCCGGGGTAATTCATAAATTTACGCCTGACAATTTTGAGGAGACTTTTCATCTTTCCAGCCAGCATGATGTATATTTCCATGAAGCGCTTCGCCTTGGATCAGAAATGGGTATTTCTATGCCGGACGATATCCATATAGTAGCAATTGAAATTGTAGAAAATAAAAAGCTTAGTTTTGAATTCTCCGGGGTAATTGAGGAGAAGTATCCTGCTATACTTGCACAGGTCAGGCTCGCACTGAGAAAAATTGAAATTTAGCTTTCTCTTTGACAAGCGTGACGTAATCTACTTCTCTCCCGCCAGGGATGGTCTAAAAATCAGATTTTGCCTCATTTTCGCCAAGATTGTCTGTTCACCTGATGTAAACTTTCGTTTCACCTCCAAATTAACTAATCCTTTAAATCCAATCAATCAGCCGCTTACCTTGTTCATATCTTTAATACCAAAATACGAATTACCTTGCTGTAATCTTTCCGATTAATATAGACATGTATCTTCCCCAGATCATGTTAAAAGAAATAACATTTTATCCAATTTCTCACCTACTTACGCATTACCATAAGCTCCTCACTACCCTATGTCATATTCTGAATCTGAGAGTCTACAGTCCGGATATTAATTCCAGGACTTATTGTCTTGTATGTGCCCTCAGGCATTTATTTTCCAGTCCCCAATTTCTATTTTCCAATTTCAAGTATCTAATATCGAATATCCATTTCTCACATTCCCATCCGCCATAGGGGGCGCGGGTCCCTGAAAATATACAAGCCGATGGATTTACCCATCCGGAATTAAATCAATCATGAATTATTCATACGTAAACAAATTGTAATTAACTTTAAAAAATAAATCAAATGAAAAAAATTTTTATCATATTAATAATGATGATGATTGGGTCATCAATGACATCTGCTCAATCAATTGAAACGGGTTATGTAACGGTGACATGGACTGAAGTTACACCTTGTTGCATTCCAATGAAATATTATGTTTGCATTACAATTATGAGGGTTTCTGATCGCGTTGCTGTCGTCGAGAACTTGTGCGAAGTAGTAGATGTAGGAAATGACCATTATCAATTTGTGTTTGAATTCCCCTGTTCAACATCAAATGAAGAGTTCCAGGTCTTTGCTACTGTAAGAGCTGGCTGTGAAGGAACTCCTCCATGCGATAATGGTAAAAATCCAGGCACACTTGCAGACTGTGAAGATTTAACAAGTGGATCATTTACAATAGTAGGGGATTATGATTATTAGTCAAATATGAATAGTACCCTATATCGAGGATTACAATCGATATAGGGTCTTTACCTAATTAAATCTATAAATGACCAAGAATTTATTCTCATATTTATTATCAATAATATTTCTATTTGCATTCATAAATAATATTTATGCTCAACGTGAGGCCGATAATTGGATATTTGGTATGTGGGCTGGCTTGAACTTCAATTCTGGTGACCCAGTGCCTTGGTTGCCTGCAAATTACATATCTGGAGGCGCATTTGAGAACGGCACTATTATGAGTGACAGTTTGGGAAATTTATTGTTTTACTCTTCTGGTAAAGAAGTGTGGAACCGCAACGGCGATATCATGATGAATGGCGACGGATTATTAGGTGGTTATGAGTGGGAACAGTCCTGTGTGGCATTTCCAAAACCTGGATCTGATAGCCAATATTATTTATTCAATGTATCTGGATTTGTTCATCCCGAAGGTCTTTACTATTCAGTTATTGATATGTCTTTAGATGGTGGATTAGGTGGGGTGACCTATGAAAAAAATATTAATCTCGAAGCCGCCTTCTGGGCACATAATAAATTATTTGTGTTGAAAAGCAGCAATGCAGATGCTTATTGGGTAATCACACGATTGTTTAATGACGACAGTTTTGCTTGTTTTTTTGTGGATATTAATGGTGTTAATCCTGAACCGGTATTAAGTTCAACGGGCATATTTCGGGAATTTGTCTATGGAGATGTTAGTTATATGAAAGTATCGCTGAATAAAAAATATTTGGTTGCTGGATATAGAATGGGAGGCACGACCGGATTGTCAAATCCTCTTTATGCTTTTGATATTTGTAAATTCGATGAAAATACTGGCAAAGTTAGTTATTTATACATGATTAATCATTATAATCCAGATAATAATAAATATGACTATCCTGAAGGATGTGAATTTTCACCAGATTCTAAGTTACTTTATTTAACTTTTGACCATGGAAATACGATTCAATTTTTATATCAGTATGATATCCAATATGTTGAAGATTCGGTTGCTTTTGTAAATTCTGCAATATTAATTTCAAATCAATCAGGTCGTAGTTTACAACTTTCAAATGATGGTAAAATTTATTGTTCTAAACCACCAGAGAATGTCACTGGTAGTGAATATGTTTTTGGAGTAATTTCCGACCCCTGGATAAAGGGCATAAATTGCAATTTTATTCCTGATGTTGTTTATTTGTTAGGTCGGCGAGCGCAACAATGGACACCAAATATTCTCCTCGATTACCTCTACCGCTTCGAATGGGAAGCGGATGATTACTGCCAGGGCTCAACTGTTAAGTTCATTCCACATTTTGTCCCAACACCTGACAGTGTCGTCTGGTTCTTTGATGAATTCGCACCAGGAAGTACATCTAATGAACTTTCGCCGACATATACTTTTCAATTCCCAGGCATTCATGAAGTTTCGGTGGATATCTGGTACCCTACCGGAAGATTTGAACACACTTCCAGAGAGATAGAGATTTTTCCCAGGCCGAATCCTGATTTAGGGCCCGATACCCTTATTTGCGAAGGCGCTTCAGTTACTTTATATGCTAATTGCGATGCCGATTTTTATACCTGGAATGGAATTCCAGGTACTTCCCAATACTTCGTTTACGATAGTGGGTTCTATCGTGTATCGGCATCTTTCCTCGAAACCGGCTGCAGCGGCAGCGATACCATCCATGTCGTCTTTTACCTGCCAATCCTGATCGATGAAACTGATCTCGTTATAACTCCAACTTCTTGTAACGGGGCCAACGGATCAATCATCGGCCTCTATGCTCTCGGTTCTATGCCCTTAGCCTACAGTTGGAAAGACCTCTCCGGGGTCGGTTACGGATCGGATATCGATGTCTTCGGAATGCCAGCCGGGCAATATGTACTAACTATTACTGATGGAAATGGGTGCGAAACGGTTTCCGCTGTGTACACTATTGAAGATGCCGGGAATCTGCAGGTTTTGGATGTCCAGCTTACCCAGTCGCACTGCGGAAGGCCGGATGGACAGATCGTTGTTCATGCTTTCTCACCTTCCGGTTCGGTTTTGGAGTATTCGATCGATGATGGTGTGACTTACCAGGCTGACAGTGTTTTCCTTGGGCTGGTTGGTGCGAGTTATGTGATAAGGGTTAAGGATGAAAACGGGTGCGAAGGATTCTATCTTGAAAATCCTGTTCTTTTAGCTGATATTCCCGGCCCGCAGGTTACGCAGGTCAATATTACCAATGAAACTGATTTTCTGGGAAATGGAGCGATTGAAATCATTGCCAGCGGCTCGACACCGGTAATTTATTATTCTATTGATGGCGGAGAAAATTATCAATCGAACAATGGAACCTTTAACAATCTAGGATCTGGGATCTATGATTGCATGATCTTGGATGAAAACGGATGTGACACAACGTTTACGGTAGAAATTCAGAACGTTATCTTGACCCACCTGCACGCGGTTACCGGTGAAGGCGGACACTGTTTGGGCAACACGGCGCTGGTGCCGGTGAATGTGGATAATTTCAATTCCGTAGCCACTTTCCACCTGAAACTCGGCTATAATGCCGACAACCTGCAATGCGAAGGCTTTGCCAATGTCCATCCGCAACTGGTGGATAGCCTGACGGGCTGGGTTGACCAGGGCGCAGGAGAGATCAACCTGGCGTGGAATTCAGCTTTTCCGGTAACTTTTGGCCAGCCCGAAAAAGTCGCCGACCTGGTCTTCACCACAAAAAATCCCGGGCAAGGACAACTTTCCTGGTACACCGGAACCTCAGAAAGCTATTTTACTAATGCCGCCGGCTATCCCATTCCTGCCCAGTTCCAGACAGGGGAAGTGAAGATCTATGAGCCACCGGAGATCCTTTTATCACCATCAAAAACGGTCTGTGAAGGGCAATTGGTCAGCATCATGAGCATCGCCCTTGGCAACCAGCCTCCTATTGATTACAGTTGGATATATCCCTCGGGTGATACCAGCAGCTTCGATCCGATCTTCTTCAGCGTCACCCAGGCAGATGCAGGAAACTACACTCTGCTGGCCACCGACCACGTTGGTTGTTCCGACCAGAAAACCATTAACCTGATCGTCAGCGATAATCCTGTTGCAGCTTTTCATGGCTCGGATACCCTGGAATTTCATCCCAGCGATGTCCTGGATGCTGGAACAGGTCTTTCTTCCTACCTCTGGAATACGGGCGACACCACGGAAAGCATCATGATTAATTCTGAAGGAAAGTATTGGGTTGAGATGGAGTCCCAATTTGGATGCACAGGCAGGGACTCCATCTACATCAAGCTAACAACCGATGAAATCCCATCAAACTATATTTTCATCCCCAACGCCTTCTCTCCCGATGGTGACGGGCTGAACGACATCTTTGCAGCCATCGCGACCAGCGATTATATTCAAAAATTTCACATGCTGATCTTCGACCGCTGGGGTGGAGAAATATTTGAGTCGAATAATATCATGCTCGGCTGGGATGGCACCAAGCACGGCACCCCCCTGCCCGGCGGGATTTATACCTACAAGATCACCTATAGCATTTATTCGTCTTTTGGGGATTATACCGATCAGGTGAGGCTTGGGACGGTGATGCTCGTTAGATGATTACACGTTTCGCGTAATCTTTCTGCCGTCCCTATGGGACTTTATATTTTGAGCCGACCTTTTTTACCCGGCACTGGCGTGCCGGGCTACTTTCTGTCATCCCATCGGGATTAAAATCGCCCAATCGACTAATCTCCAAATCATCAAATCAACCAATCATCCAATCACCCAATCACCCAATCTTATCGCTTCTTCAGCGATAATTGATATCTTTGCCGATTCTCAAAAAATCGACTTCTGAGTTTCATGGATAAATCATTCCTCAATCGTATAGGCATTTACCCGGTCATCTCCCTGGCGGTGATCTTCTGGGGGATGTCGTTTGTGTGGACATCCATCGTCTTTAAATATTATCATCCCATTACTACGATTTTCCTTAGGTTAGTCATTTCATCCACCCTGCTTATGGTTTTTATCTTCATTACAGGGAAGGTCGAAAAGCTGAAAAAAGAAGACCTCGGCTTGCTTTTTATATCCGCGTTATTCAATCCATTCCTGTATTTTTTAGGAGAGAACTTCGGATTAAAAAACTCATCGCCCACGATCAGTTCGGTGATTATCGCGACTATTCCGGTTTTCACCCCCCTGGTAGCCTTTTTTACGCTGAAAGAAAGGCTGTCCTGGCTGAACATCGCCGGTATCTTCATTTCTTTCATCGGCATCGGGATCATGCTGGTCAACCCTGATCTTTCACTGAACTCCTCACCGGTTGGTGCCGCTCTCCTGCTGGGAGCCGTGGCATCAGCTATTATTTATTCAGTATTTCTTAAAAGACTGACTCATAAATACTCTGCCCTGACGATTATCACCTATCAGAATGCCATTGGCGTCCTCTACTTTCTTCCATTTTTTCTCATCTTTGATTTCAGGCATTTTATAACAGTCAGACCAAACCTGGAACTGATTTCTGCCCTGTTTCAACTAGCTTTCTTCGCCTCTTCAGTGGCTTATATTTTCTATACGATGACCATCAAGAAAATTGGAGTAAGCCGGGCCAACGTTTTTTCGAATCTCATCCCGGTTTTCACTGCGATATTTTCTGCTATCTTTATCTCCGAAATCTTTTCCATAACCAAAATAACCGGTATGGCTATAGTCATTGCCGGAGTAATGGTGGCGCAAGTGAGGAAGCGGAGAATAGAAAATTGAAAATTGGTACTAATAACCACTAACCACTAACTAATAACCACTAACCAATGACTACTAACCAATGACTACTAACCAACAACTAAACATCACCGTGCTGGGCGCCGGCCTGGTTGGATTTCCGATTGCTTTGGATTTAAGTAAGGATGAAAACTTTTCCGTCACGTTATGCGATATCCGGAAAGACCGGCTCGACCGGATAAAGGAGCATCATGGATTAAACACGTTGCAGGCTGATCTTTCGGATGCATCCACAGTGAAAAATATCGTCCGTAAGGCTGACTTAGTCGTAAGCGCCGTTCCGGGTTATCTCGGGTTTCAGACACTTAAACTGATCATTGAAGAAGGCAAAAACGTCGTCGATATTGCTTTCTTCCCGGAAGATCTTTTTGAGCTTGAGAAACTAGCTGAAAAACAGGGTGTTATCGCTATTTCCGATATCGGGGTGGCGCCGGGAATGAGCAACATTCTTACTGCTCATGCATTCAGCAAGCTGGAAAAGACTGAAAAAGTCAGGATTTTTGTCGGTGGATTGCCGAAGGTCAGGCAATTACCCTTTGAATACCGTGCCGTGTTCTCCCCTATCGATGTTATAGAAGAATACACACGTCCGGCCAGGTTTATACGTGAAGGGAAGCTGGTAGAAATGCCTGCCCTCTCGGAACCTGAATTTCTTAATTTCACCGGATTCGGGACACTTGAAGCTTTCAACAGCGACGGGCTCCGGACGCTCATCCGCACGATTGACTGCCCTGATATGATCGAAAAAACCCTGCGTTATCCGGGCCATATCGGAAAGATCAGATTGTTACAGGAATGCGGTTTCTTTTCGACTGAGATGGTCAACGTGAAAGGCCAGCTTATCCGCCCGATCGACCTGACCACCCAGTTGCTTTTCCCCATGTGGGATTTAAAGGATGAGGAAGACCTGACCGTCATGTTGGTTATGGTTGAAGGGATGAAAAATGGCCGTAAAATGAGGTTTACCTGGGAACTTTCAGATCAGTATGATCAGGCATCCGGTATCCATTCGATGGCCCGTACAACGGGTTACACGGCTACCGCTGCCGTGAGGCTCATTACCAGTGGATTGTACACTAAGAAAGGGGTTTCTCCACCTGAATATGTTGGGTTCGACCCGGCTTGCGTTGATTTCATGCTGAAAGACCTGGCCAAACGCGGGGTTATTTACCGCGAAAAGATTGAAACTTTATAAAATCATGCCCTCCCAGCGACAATTGTTTTTCGAATACCTGGGTATCCCCTCTTCCAGGCCACTTGGCCTTGAGATATCATCAGCCCGGGGCATTTATCTTTATGGTCCCGATGGAAAGGAATACATCGACCTTGTGTCCGGTGTTGCAGTCAGCAATTTAGGGCATCAGCATCCTGAAATCATCCGGGCCGTGAAAGACCAGGTAGACCGGCACATGCACCTTATGGTTTACGGTGAGTTGATACAGTCACCCCAGGTTCAGCTTGCAGAGGCGCTTGCAGGTGTTTTGCCACCCCAGCTTCATTCGACCTTTTTCATAACTTCCGGAAGTGAAGCCATCGAAGGGGCCATGAAACTGGCCAAGCGGTTTACCGGCAGGACAGAAGTCATCGCTTTCAGGGATGCTTATCATGGTGGGACGCAGGGTGCGCTGAGCCTTGCAGGAAGCGAGGCCCTGAAAAATTCTTTCCGGCCTTTGATTCCGGATATCAGGTTTCTCGATTTTAATAATTTTGAAAACCTTTCAAGTATTTCCTGCAAGACTGCCTGTGTTGTAGCAGAAACCATACAGGCTGAAGCAGGGATTGTATTGCCGGAGGAGGGTTTTCTGGAATCCCTGCGCAAAAGATGCACTGAAACAGGCGCCCTTCTTGTCATCGACGACATTCAAATGGGAATGGGTCGTACCGGAAAAATGTTCAGTTTTGAGCATGCCGGTATTATTCCTGATATTCTTTGCCTGGCGAAAGCCTTTGGCGGTGGAATGCCTCTCGGTGCTTTCATTTCATCAAAAGAGATCATGAGCAGTCTGACACATGATCCTGAGCTTGGGCACATCACTACTTTTGGAGGACACCCGGTGAGCTGTGCCGCAGCCCTGGCTTCTCTCAATTATCTCACTTCAAAAAAAATATATGAAACTGCGGAAAATAAGGCTGGAATATTCATAGAAAGATTATCCGGTCATCCTTCAATTAACACCATCCGTCATATAGGGCTGATGCTGGGCATCGATCTGAACTCCTCTGAATCAGTTCATAAACTGATCCCTGTCTTCCTGAATAACGGACTGATTGCCGATTCATTCCTTTTCCGGCCAAAAGCTTTCCGCATTGCACCTCCTCTTATCATTACAGAAGAAGAAATCCACCAGACATGCGATAAGATAATCATCTGCCTGGATCAACTTTAGCCCTGCTCATTAAATATTTATATCTTTAGAAGCTTAAGCCCTTATTATGTCAGTTCAAATTCTGGACGAAGAGATTATATTCCCCCACCCCTCCAATGCCGATAAAGATGGCCTGTTGGCAATCGGCGGTGATCTTTCTGCTGAAAGGCTGCTGTTTGCTTATGCCAATGGTATTTATCCCTGGTTCAATGATGACTCTCCCATTCTCTGGTGGTCGCCTGACCCCCGGATGATCCTGATTCCCGGTGAGTTTAAAAGATCAAAGAGCCTGGCTCATACGATCAGAAGAGGGAAATTTGAAATCAGATTTGATGAAGATTTCAAAAGTGTTATAAAGAACTGTGCAGAAGCCGGCCGACGAGGGGAAGAAGGCACCTGGATAACACCTGGGATGATTTCAGCATACATTAAGCTGTATGAGACGGGATTTGCCCACAGTGTTGAGATTTACTTGAACGGGAACCTTGCAGGAGGACTTTATGGCTTATCACTTGGAAAAGTTTTTTTCGGGGAATCGATGTTCCACCTGGAAAGGGATGCTTCCAAAGTGGCACTTGCAGCCCTGGTTGACCGTTGCCTTGAATGGGATTTTCATTTCATCGATGCACAGCAACGAACGGACCACCTGCGAAACCTCGGCGCCAAATCCATACCACGTGCATCTTTTCTCTCAATGCTTGCCGGGGCATTAAAATATCCCACATTGTCCGGTAAATGGTAACTTTGTCGAAATTTTTTACCTCATGACAACACTACAGGAAAAATTCATGGATGAAGCTATCCGGCTTGCTGAGACTAATATGGAAAGAGGACATGGGGGTCCATTTGGTTGCGTCATCGTAAAAGATGGTGAAATAATCGCTTCAGGCTATAATGAAGTACTGAACAATAATGACCCAACTGCCCACGCGGAAATTGTCGCTATCCGCCGTGCCTGTGAAAAGCTGAATAATTACCAGCTTGAAGGCTGCGAAATTTACACCAGCTGTGAGCCCTGCCCTATGTGCCTGGGTGCTATTTACTGGAGCCGGCCAGGTAAAGTATATTATGCAGCTTCAAGGGAAGATGCAGACCAGGCCGGTTTTGACGATAAGCACATATACCGGGAACTATGCCTGCCACTGACTGACCGTATCATTCCTTTTCAACAGATCATGCAGCAGAAAGTCAAAGATATATTCCTTACCTGGACCCGGATGAATCTGAATATCAAATATTAATACTTCCCAGGTTGAATCAGAACCTCAAATCTCACCTTGCACTTCTCGGAGCCAATACTATTTACGGCCTTAATTATGTAATCGCAAAAGGCATTATGCCCGATTACCTGATGCCCAAAGCCATTATATTCCTCCGGGTAAGTGTGACGGTATTTATCTTTGGGATATTGCATTTTATTTTCCCTTCAGAAAAGGTTGAAAAAAGGGACTTCTTTAAATTGGCCCTGTGTGCCGTCTTTGGAGTGGCTGTTAACCAGATCCTGTTCTTTGAAGGATTAAACCTTTCAACACCAATTAATGCCTCCATCATCATCACCGTTATCCCCGTGCTGATCTTAATTTTCTCCCATTATATCCTGAAAGAAAAGATCACAACCATTAAAGTTTTAGGAATAATACTCGGTGCTGCCGGGGCCCTGTTGGTGATCCTGTCGGCAGGCAGAGGGGATTTCAGGTCCAATACCATGCTCGGAAATCTCCTTATCTTCATCAATGCACTGTCATGGGCCCTTTACCTGGTGCTCATCAAGCCGCTGATGGAAAAATATGATTCCATGACTATCATGAAATGGGTATTCTTTTTTGGTCTGATCATCATTTTCCCATTCACCTTTACTTCATTTACCGCTTCATCCTTCATTACTATACCGTTTAAAATATGGATGTCTGTATTGTTTGTCGTATTTGGCGCAACTATCATTGCCTATTTCCTGAATAATTATTCTCTTAAAACAGTAAGTCCCAGTGTTAATGGCATTTACATCTACCTTCAACCTCTCATTGCTTCTGTAGTAGCTATTCTTTTTGGGAAGGATGAGCTGACTGTCATCAAGACCATCGCTGCCTTTCTGATCATGGCGGGAGTGTATTTTGTCACCCGGCTGCCAAAAAGAAACAAGCCGGCTTTTCCCGCAACATAATATTTCCGTTGAGCCTACAGGAAAAAGTCTATTTTTGCCAAAAAAATTTATAAAAAATGAAAAAGTTAATTTTTGCATTAATCTTCCTCGTTTCACTGATCACAAATGTAATAGGTCAGGATCAGGAAGTTGCTTTCGATCGTCCTCTTAAAAACGCTACGGATTCGCTATCCTATAGTTTCGGATTATTAATCGGAAATAACCTGATGGTACAGGGCGTCAAAGAAATTAACCATGATTTGTTCATACAAGGATTTAATAATGGCTTTGCCAATCAGCAACCCATTCTGAAAATTGAAGATGCCAATCAAATTGTACAGGATTATTTTAACAAACAAATTACTGAAGAAGCTAATATGAACTTACAGAAAAGCGCAGAATTCCTGGTGGAAAATCAAACCAAGGTAGGTGTAGTAACATTGCCCAGCGGACTGCAATATAAAATTCTGACACCGGGGGAAGGTATTCCTCCCAAAGCAACAGACCAGGTAAGGGTCCATTATCATGGAACTTTTATTGACGGAACTGTTTTCGATAGTTCGGTCGAGCGCAATGAGCCGATTGTTTTTGGAGTCAACCAGGTTATTCCGGGATGGACAGAAGCCTTGCAACTGATGAAGCCCGGCGCAAAATGGATGCTTTATATTCCCCCAGCGCTTGCTTACGGCGATAAAGGCGCCGGTGGCGTCATCGGCCCGAACCTGGCACTCGTTTTCGAAGTGCAACTCATTGAGGTGATAGCTGGGGAATAGTTCAAAGGGCAAAGTTGTCTCAATTGATATCATTTAACCTGACGGGTCTATTGACGCCGTCAGGTTTTTTTATTTACCTCGACCTGTCAGTGTCCGACGCAAGGAGGACCTGACAGCGTCGGTAGCACATTTTGAACTTTGAACTTTGAACTCTATCTGAAGGGTTCCCCTTCCGAGAAGTCCGGTCGGTAACTATTGTGGCTGGATAGTTCCTGCACCCAGCCGTTTTCAAAACCTGATTCTTCTAATTCCTTTGCCACCCGGGAATATTCTCCGGGTTTCAGGGTACGCCCGAGAAATTCGTGATTGTTAACACGATATGTCGGGTAATATTGCGACATCAGGGAAATATGAAGGTCATTGGATAGCTCTTTGGTAATGGTTCTCAGCACGTTGATACTATTTTCAGGATGTCCCGGCAACACAAGATGCCTGATGATAATGCCCTTCATGGCATAACCACCCTGATCCAATGGCAATTCAGTGCCTTTCTGACGAAACATTTCCTTAATTGCAGAGAGTGCAATTTCAGGGTAATCCTTCACATCGGAATATTTTTTCCCCAGAGCTGCATCTGAATATTTAAAATCAGGAAGGTAAATATCTATGTAACTTTCGAGTTCCCGGATAATCGCGGGGTAGTCGTAAGCATTGGTATTGTAAACAAACACAGGGTTTAATCCAAGAGCCCGGAGTGAATTGATAATGACTTTTACCTGCGGAACGAAATGAGAAGGTGAGACAAATCCCACATGATTAATTCCGGTAGAAAGGATCTTAGCTATTTGCCTGATGACCTCCTTAAACTCAATCTTTTGTGCGCTGTAATCCAATGAATTACAACTTATCTGGTGGTTCTGGCAATAAATGCACTGCAGGTTACAATGGGTAAAGAAGATGTTGCAAATGCCCTGGCCGCCCGAAATAGCAGGTTCTTCTCCATGATGGATGCAAATGGAAGATATACTGAAAGTCGCATCAGCTTTACAATAGCCCAGCCTGGATGAATAACGGTCGGCGTTGCAATTCCGCGGGCAAATCCTGCAGGACCTCAGATCTTCAAGCGGAACTGAAAGGGCTTTAAAATCGAGAAGGTCAATTTTTTTCAGAATATCCATCAAATTAGAATATCGAAGCCAAAAATAGGGATAAGCCTGTTATATTTGTACTTATCCAATTTCATTCTTATGAAAAGATATGCCCTGTTAATTCTGGTTGTTTTTTTTGCAGGTATCGTCCATTCGCAAACCCTTAAACTGGCAACTCAAAAGGGATTAAAAGTGATAGGATTCACCGACCGCCACAATAACAATTATGAGCTTCCGGAGACTTTTCCACTGTTTACATTTCAGGTGAACGGAAAGATCTATAGTGTGGGAGATGCCAGCGCGCAAATGAAAGATACTATCTGCACCTTTTCTTTCGAAAATCAGATCACAGGTGAAGTATTCCCGGAGCAGCAATATAGAAAAGGGTGGAAGTGCCGGGTAGTCATTCAAAATAATACCGGGGATACGGTTGATATTGAAAATATCGTCCCTTTTGGCGAAACAGCCGGACATATTTACCTTACCTCCACCGGCCCCTGGGCGCTGGCCAGGGCTAAGATTTTCCGTCCGGGTCTGGGACCGGTCGGGGTCATTCTTCCGGATAATGCATGGGAAATGGGCTACGGGGCTATTCCCATCTACGATAACCTTTCTGTTTGCGCCATTGCAAGGAGAACCAAATCCGACCAGGCTGAATGGCGAAGGTACCGGACAATCGTTTATCCAGGCGGAAATGTCGAATACACCATCTGGGCGGATGAATATGCCGGCGATTGGCAAAATGGCCTTAAATTGATGTTCCAGGACAGATATTTATATGATCTTGAGTCTTTTGAAGATAGCCTTTACCTGCGTTCAGACCTGCAGTGGATACGCCATGATTACCTCATCGGACTGCAGTTCGCATGGAACCAGGAGTACTACGACTGGCAAAAACAGGAATATACGGTAGATTCATTTCTTGAAAGAGGGAAGCGTCTTTTCGGAGGATATGATGTTATTGGCTTATGGCCCACCTGGCCACGCCTGGGTGTTGATCGGCGTAACCAGTGGGATTTGTTTTCCGATTTACCCGGTGGTCTTAACCGGTTGAAAAGCTTTTCGCAACAATGGAAGCATGAAGGAACCAAATTCTTTATCTGCTATAATCCCTGGGATGAAAGTACACGGACAGAAAACCCGTATGCAGGAATGGCAAAGCTGATCGAAGCGACGGATGCAGATGGAGTTGTGCTGGATTGTCATGGCGCCTCGAGTTATGAGCTACAAAAAGCGGCCGACAGCATCAGGCCTGGTGTGATCATGTACAGTGAAGGCATGGCGGTAGTAAAAGACATGCCCGGTATCGTTTCCGGAAGAGTCCATGATGCCATTTACCTGCCGCCACCGCTGAACCTGAACAAGCTGATAAGGCCTGATTTCGCTATTTTCCGCGTTTGCCAGGTACGCGATGGAAGAATCAGAAGAGAAGCTTCCGTTGCATTATTCAATGGTTACGGCACTGAGCTGAACACCTTCGCCCCCGGCCAGTTTGATAACATGGAGGAAGATCTGCTTTACCTGGGTATGACAACCCGGATATTGCGTGAGAACACATCCAATTTCCTCTCCTGGCTATGGACGCCGTTGCTGCCAACTTTAACCGACAGCATCTGGGTCAATAAATGGCCACTGGAAGGCAAAACTGTTTATACTGTATTCAGCCTGATACCGGAGGGTTTCCAGGGGCCTTTGTTTGAAGAGCCTCCAATTGCCGGATTTCACCTGGTCAGCCTGTGGCATCACGAGGAATTGGAATGGATTGAAAAAGATGGCAAACAATTTATTCCGGTGACGACATCATCTTTTAATTCTTATGACCTGAATACCCGCGCAGAAGGCAACATCGACTGTATAGCCCTGTTACCAGAATTAATCAGGGCAGAACTTACCAATGGATTGTTATCAATTGTTGCTGTCAACGGCGATGAAATCCGTGTCTGGGCAAGCAATCCATCCTATCAAAATGACCGTTGCGTATTCCTGGGACCAGGGTCCCACGAGCTGAACGTCCTGGAAATATTCGGGAGTTATGAAGGGAAATTCGTCATTCAATTATTTAAAAACAATGAACTGACGGATGAAAAGGTCGTCACACTTGAACCGGGAACACCTCGCCTGATGGGCAAAACAGCAAAAACACCTACTGCAATGAAGACACCTGATGGCATGGTTCTTATCCCGGCAGGTTCTTTTGACTTCATAGCCGAAAATACCGACCAGTTTATCCCCTACCCGGATAGTAAAGAACCTGTCAACATGCAGTTTGGTTCCTTTTATATCGATAAGTACCCGGTTACCAACCGGCAATTTGCCGGCTTCCTTGAAGCAACGGCTTATCTTCCAAAAGATACGGTCAATTTCCTTAAGCATTGGGTAAATGGGAAAATCCCGGCCGGAATGGAAAATCACCCGGTAGTTTATATCAGCCTTGAAGACGCCCGTGCCTATGCCACCTGGGCCGGAAAACGCCTTCCGACAGAGGTCGAATGGCAATATGCAGCCCAGGGCGGTGAAGGCCGGATCTGGCCTTGGGGAAATGAGTTTGATTCGACCCGGTGTAACAATGCCTCCGGAAAAACATCAGCAGTGGATGATTTTCCGAGGGGTAAAAGCACGTTTGGGGTTATGGACCTGACAGGAAATGTCTGGCAGCTGACCAGCGATGTTTATAATAATGGCACTTACTATTTTGTCATCATGAAAGGAGGGAGTTTTTACAAACCAACTTCCTCCTGGTGGTATGTGAAGGGAGGCCCGCAGCCGAGCACCTGGCATCAGCAGCTCTTGCTGGTTTCGCCATCATTCGACCGGAACGCCACGGTGGGGTTCAGATGTGTTAAATCCACAGACAGATGAAAATGAAAACAATCCTCATCATTATTTGCATATTTATGGCAATTGGAAAAATATCAGGACAATCAGGTGAATTAAACGGTCATACCCTTGGAGTCTTGCTTGTAAATGGCAATTCTGTGGATGACAAAGAATTTAAAGCATTGATAGAATTCCTGAAAACATTGAATTTTTCCGGACTTCAGATTCTGACTACAGATGATTTGATCTCAAAACCAAAACTGCTGAAAGAAACCGATATTATCTGGGTTTATAAAAACGACACACTTCCTTTAAAATCAACGGATTCTCAGAAGTTGTTCAGCACTTTAACCAGCTTTGTCGAGAAAGGCGGCAAGCTCGTCCTTGCTAACCAGGCATGCATGATGATCCCATTACTTGGGCTTGATGAAAAGGAGCCTGAAACAAGGCTAAAACAAACCATCGATGAAGGATACGGAAGGCAACTTGGTTACCATGCTTTCCGGGAGCATCCATTGTTTGAAGGCATGCATGGCGGGGCCTATGTTTTAAAACCGTTAAAAGACACCATAGTCCTGCAGACGGGTTATTTTGGTAATAATAAACCAGCTAATGGCAGGGTTATCGGGGTGGACTGGGACTATATTTTCCTTAGGGAAGAAAATAAACTTATTATTGATTATGAACCAGGTAAGGGGAAAGTTTTGTGTATTGGCGGCTATTTGCTGTATAGTTTGCCTAACAGGAACCGTATTCATCTTGAAACCTTTACAATAAATATTTTCAGGTACCTGGCAAAGGATTCACATGATGTAAAAAGCTTTTATTGGAATTACGATAAACCAGTCGTGATAGAGACACCATTTCAGATCAACCAGCCAATTCCCCACGCTGGTTCCAATAAGCTTTTAGACCTGGAATCAGCGCTGAGCATCAAACCGGGTAATAGCACAGGAAATTACTGGGATCTTGCAGGGGAAAGACTTCTGCTAATGGGGCAAGATCATGGGGGTATCCGCGAGATCTGGGCGCATCCTGCCTTGTGCCTTCGTGATTATGAAGTACACTACGCAATGAAAGACGGGGACAGTTTGCGGAATATTGACCTGCTAAACCCGGAAATTGAAGTCCTGCCCTCGGCTTATGTCAGAAAGTACAACCTCACAGGTGACCTGTTAGGTGAATCCATTACCGTATCTCCAAATCAGCCATATGCGGTCATTCATTATGATTACCAGGGAAATGCGCCCATTAATTTTGATATCTCATTCCGGGTACTCTTCCGGTTGATGTGGCCCTATTCTGAAAAGGTCCTGGGGAATTTACATTACTCCTGGAATGAAGATTTGCAGGCTTTTATAGCATGCGATCAGTCGGGTGATTTTGTGACGATTGTTGGAGTTAACAAAACACGAGATGACATCTCCTGTTTTTCAAATACCAGTTATGACAAAGGAAAGAAGGGGAATGGAAACCTCGGGATGACATCTCAAATCATGTCTTTCGAGCTGAGACTCCCCGGCCCGGGCTCGTTTGATGTCATTATAGCATCTTCCGCAGAAGGCTACGATAATACCCTGAAGGCCTATTTAAAGGCGCTTTCTGATCTATCATCTGTTTTCCTTGAATCCCAGGCATATGCTGATTCCATCCTTCAAAGATCCATGTTGATTGAAAGCCCGGAGAAAGACTTCAATGATGGCTATCGCTGGGCTTTGCTGGCTACCGACCACTTCCAGGTTAACACTCCGGGTGTCGGATCTTCCCTTGTTGCCGGTTATGCTACCAGCGACAATGGCTGGGACGGGCAGCATGCCGTCAGTGGCAGACCCGGCTACGGTTGGTACTTCGGAAGGGATGGAGTATGGAGCGGCTTTGCCCTGCTTCATTACGGCGATTTTGATAAAGTCAGGCTCATGCTGGAAACTTTTCAGCGATACCAGGATCTAAATGGCAAGATATTTCACGAACTCAGCACTTCAGGTATCGTTCATTATGATGCGGCGGATGCTACGCCATTATATATAATCCTTGCAGGACGCTATCTCCGGCACAGCGGCGACAGTGCGTTTATACGTGCAAGCTGGCCGTATATCAAAAAAGCCATTGAATTCTGTTACAGCACAGATACCGATGGCGACCTGCTGATTGAAAACACCAATGTAGGCCATGGCTGGGTTGAAGGCGGGCATTTATTCGGCTCACACACTTCGCTTCACCTGGCGTCATGCTGGGCCGCTGCACTGGATGAAGCGTCATACCTGGCTAAAAACCTTGGACTGATTGACGAAGAGCAGAAATATCGCAAAGACGCACTCATAGTTAAAACCACCATCAACCAAAATTTCTGGAACAAGCAAAATAATTATTACTACCATGGCCTGATGCCTGACGGGAGTTATATGGAGGATGTCTCCATCATGCCGTGCATTCCGATGCTTTTTAACCAGGCAGACCGTGATAAAGCGCAAAAAGTCCTTCCGGTCATTGCAGCCAATGGCTTTACTTCTGATTGGGGATGCCGGATTGTGGAAGAAGGCAGTCCACATTTCAACCCGGGCGGATATCATACCGGCAGCGTATGGCCGCTTTTCACCGGCTGGGCCGCATTGGCCGAGTTCAGGAATAACAATTACCTGCAAGGCTTTTCTCACCTGATGAGCAATATTTTAATTTATCAGTACTGGGGACTGGGCTTTATTGAAGAAGTATTACATGGCGAAATTTTTCAACCGTTCGGGGTTTGCCATCACCAGTGCTGGTCGGAAACCATGGCCCTGCAGCCGGCCATTGAGGGGATGCTTGGCTACCAGCCGGATGCATTGAAGCACCAAATTAGTCTTAAACCATGGTTTCCGGCGGACTGGAGCACTGTAAAGGTGAGCGGGATTAGGATTGGAGATGAGAAAATAAGCATGGAGGCATGGAAGCATGGAGGCATGGAGGCGGGGAAGCGTGGAAGCGGGGAAGAGGTTGGTTTTGTAAGCACATATTATTTTTCTAAAGAGCCAACAGGTCGTCTTGATATGCATTTTCAGCCGGTATTTCCACCGGGGAGTGTTATTCAGAAGATCAGGGTGAACGGATTGCCGGCGAAGGACCCGGGGTTGAGGGAAACAGAACAGGGTTGGGTAATCCCGGATTTCGGGTTCTGGCTGGACAGCGTTGCTACCGTCGAAATTTATTGGGAAGGCGGCATCACGGCATTGCCCGTTATATCGCATCCAAAGCCCGGGGACAGGTCGGAAGGGCTTCGGATCATTAATACAACCTATTCAAAAGGAGAATACAGCATTACCGTTGAAGGGCTGCATTCAAAGCAATATGATCTGAAAGTCTGGGCAGCGGACCCGGATAAGTATAAGGTTGAAGGTATAGAGATCAAGGATATTTCAGGAAATATCATCACTCTTACCATAGATTTACCAGATTCGGAGACGAAATATACAATGAAGAAGGTAGTTCTGAGTGTGGAGTTTTGAGTGCTAAGTTTTAATTAAAAATAGTCATTTCATAATTGACTTCTGGCTATAAATTCATTATCTTTAACCCTGATTTTGACAGGCCCCCTAACGTTTTTATTTTCCTAAGTCTATTCTCCTCTTTTTATAACCCAAAGTCATAAAGCAATTGAATGTTTTATCGACACTCTATAATGATTATTTCCTTTTAATAATTATTTAAAAGATTCAAGTGCAATAACTTTATTTTCAGCCTTTTAATAATACAAACCCCTTAATACATCACATCATGGCACCAATTAAATATTTGAAAACAGAAACAGCAAACCTTTATGGTGACGAAACTTCAAATAAAGTCATAACTGAACTCTTATGGGGTGATAGGATCGAGATCCTTTCCACAACCGTAACTGACGGGAGAGTCAAAGCAAAGGCAAGGGGAAAGTATGGATTCATCAAGGAATCTGTTTATGGTGAAGAACCGTTGCTCGAACTGTATTTAATAGACGTAGGGCAGGGTGACGGTATTCTGATTGTTACTCCTGACCGGGAGCATATCCTATTGGATGGGGGATACAACCGTTCTGTGCAGCCTCATAAAAAAAGTGCCGCAGATTTTGTCGACTGGAAATTCAAGAAAGATTATGGTTTGGATAAAATCGACCTGGACGTAATGATAGCCTCGCATTGTGATGCTGATCATTATGGTGGATTATGGGATCTTTTCAATCCTGCTGAGAAATTGAATATTGATTGTTCCTCTGTCTCTTTGAAAAATTTTTATCATGCCGGTGTTTCGTGGTGGAAATCGGCATCGAACTCCAGGTTTCTTGGTAGCAAAGATAACGGCTATCTGAACGAATTGATCGAAGGCAAAGATTCTGTTCAAAAAGGTTTAGACCCATCATCTGCATTAAAATTTCAAGGCAATTGGGCAACTTTTATGCAGTGCATCCTTAACTCCGGAGCTAACATAAAACGTATCAGTTACAACCCGGATAAAGGATTCGAATACCTGCCCGGTTTTGAACAAGATAAAAAAACCGCAATTAAAATCCTGGGTCCGATAGAGCAAACTATTAGCGGAAAGTCAAAGCTCAAGGACTTTGGCAGTGATTCCCAAAACACCAATGGAAACTCTGTCCTTCTCAGGGTAGATTATGGCAGGGCAAAAATTCTGTTGACCGGCGATCTTAATAAGAAAAGCGAACAGTATATCCTGGATAAGATGAGTGGCAACCGGCTGGAATTATCTGCCGATGTAGCCAAGTCCTGTCATCACGGGAGCGATGACTGTTCCTACGAATTCATGGAGTGCATACAGGCATCAGCAAATGTCATATCATCAGGGGATGATGAAGCACATTCCCATCCCCGTCCAAATATCGTCGCAACCTGTGGCATCACCGGCTACAGGATAATACAAGATGATGAGGTATTGACGCCGTTGATCTACAGCACAGAAATTTCCAGGAGTTATAAACTGGGAGATCCCTACAAAATTGAATGCAAGGATTATCCTGTCGGCAGTCAAACTATTAATGTCAGATTAGAGGATAAAGCCAAAACCAATATTTATTACAAGCAAAGATCCTCAGGTGCACTCAACGCTTCAGATAAATTCAAAAACCTGGATAAAATAAAGGTGGTCGATACCATTGTATATGGCCTGGTCAATGTGCGGACAGACGGTAACAAGATCCTCTGCGCAACATTGAATGAAGGTAAGAGTAAGTGGGAGGTCCAGACGTTCAACTCACGCTTTTAATTTCAAAAAATTTTAACCAGACTATCTAAATCATGCAACATTAAAAAGAAACATTTGGAGTATACCTAAAATGTATATACCTTTGCAGTATAATACAAAGGAATATTATGAAAACACTTTCGCTAAAATTAGATGATTCAGTATTTACCGATACGGAACAAGTCATCAATCAAATTAAGAAATCCCGAAACAGATACATAAATGAAGCATTAGACTTTTATAATAAAGTTCAAAAAAGAAAAATCTTAGCTGACAAGTTGGCAAAAGAATCGGAACTTGTTAAGGATGAATCTATAAAAGTTCTTCATGAATTCGAAATGATTGATTATGAAAGTCAAACAATTTGAGGTCTGGATTGCTGACCTTAATCCTACGTCAGGGACAGAACCAGGCAAAGTCAGGCCAGTCATAGTTATTCAAACTGATCTTTTGAACAAACACCATTCTTCTTCAATAATTTGCCCGATAACAACTAATGTTCAGAAGGAAAGTGAAATTTTAAGGGTTCACTTGAAAAAAGGTTGCTGTGGTTTAAGTGAAGGCTGTGATATAATGATTGACCAGATTCGGGCGATTGATAATAAAAGGATGTTAAAAAGAATTGGCATTGCTCCAAATGATATAATTCTAAAAATAAAAGACAATTTGAAAATATTATTTGATATGGAATAGGATGTTTCATCGTTTCATCAGAGGGTCACCGTTTCACCGCTTCCACGCTTCCACGCTTTACCACTCACGCCTCACATCTCACGCCTCTTTGAACTTACTAACTTCAACTTTGCCCTTTTTCCTTTGAACTTTGAACTTATTTTTCCTCCCTTATTGTACATATCAAATCATTTTTTATATTTGTCATGCTAAGCCACCATCCATTAGAGTTCTTCTTACAAACCGACTCAAAATCAATGCAATAGTTGGTTTTATGAAGGAACTGATTGTTATTTTGAAATTTTTATTGGTATAAAATGAAGTATGTTTCTCAACCAAAATTTGGGTGGATAAACCAACTAGTGTAGTAATTCAAACATTAGAACCAAGAATAGTATTAACTTAAATTAAAAGAAAAATGAAAAACACAAAATTACTCTTAGGTCTATTATTAACTGAACTAGTTCTTAATAGTTGTGCTCCTGTTAAAACAACTGTAACTTTCAAGAATTACAATGAAGCGGATGTGACTGTAAATATTGAAAGTTATACTAAAAAGGGGAGTTTGAAGGTTAATGAATCTGTTTCAGTTGGGAAAGGTATTAAAGACCAAACCACAAAACAAATTACTCCTACCAATAAAATCTATGTTACAAATGGTTATAAAGGTGGAAATATAAAAATGAAATATCACCCTACAATATCGAGCACGAGCTATACTATAGAACCTATTATCATTCCAGATTCAAAAAATGATGTGTATAGAGAAGAACCCCTAACTGGTCTAGTAATGTATGACGCTACTGACGGTAAGCTAAGATTAAAACAATTGGGTACAGATTTGAAATTTGACTCAACCTCAACACTTAGTAGATTGGTCGATATAAGACCTTTATTAGGGTGCTTAATTATCGGAAAAGAAGTAGATGAAAAACTAATTATTCAAGATTATATTCAATTAGAAAAATTTGAAATTACTTTCGATAAACCTTCAATTATTCAAGAAACAGCAGTTACAGAAAAGTCTATAGTATCCGGATTGAAAATTTCCGTTCCAATTTATGGCAGCGTAGAAGCAAATATGTCTAGTTCTAATTTGTGTATGGTAAAATGTGATATTTTATGGTTCTCTTATACAAATACAGTTAGCACAGCAACTCTAATTACCTCTTTAGACGATGCAAATAGAAAGGTATTAATAGCTAAATTAAAATTACAACCTTCAGACCAGAATATTTACATTTTAAGGAGTTTTAATGTAATTGAAAGTGGAATATTCTCAACAACTAATGGAACTAATATAACTAGTGGTGGCAATGCCGCAATTGCGTCAGTATTTACTGCTAATGCTTCATATGCTTTTAAATCTGAAGATTCGAAATTTTATTCGATTCCAAATCAAGCCTACAATTTATATTATCAGCCCTGGCAAACTGTTTCTAGTTTATTACTAATCTTAGAAAATAATGAAAAACTACCTCTAGATGGAGATGAAAAGTTTAATATCATGATTCCCGAATTTGAAATGAAATAGAATTTCTGGCACTAATGCGAGCTGACGGCCCAGCCAGCAATAGCTGACGGTATGCGCCTCTCACACTATCCCGATTAAATCGGGACGGTTCATTAAGTTGTGGTGAGCAATTTTCAGATAATAGTCGAGCATCGGTTCGTAATCTCTCTTTTTCAGCTTGTTAAGCGTAATTGTCCTGACAAGAATCGGGCTTTGAGAAACGAGGAGTTCTATTCGCCTATGCATCCACACTTCCATGCAACCTCGCTTCAACTTCTCACGTCTTCCAATGCAGAGGCGCAGAATGATCTTTTAAAGTTCTTAAATTTAGAGATTAATAGTATTTTGTAAGAATTCAACTGGTCTTTTTATTAACTTTAGGCAGATTTTTTTTTCAATTAAGTATCATTAACATGAAACTAGATAAAATACTTGATAAGCTGAATTCTCTGGAAAAGAATGCTTTCCTGAAGATAGTCGACACTATTATAACATCAAATCCTTCCAATCAAAAGGAAATAGAAAAAATCCTGAGTGAAACTGACAAAGGACTAAAAAACGCTGATAACATTAATATTTCCAGAGTATTTACACTTATCGAAAAGGAGTTTGCTAATCACCTTCAAAACGAATTCGTCAATATTACAAGTCAACTGGATGTTTTGGTAGATATCTTAATAAGAGATGGAAATTCAGTTTTGACCCGCGAATGGTTCAATAAACTCTATGACAAAGAATTAAAGCTGTTAAAAGATAGTCTGAAACAATTTAAAGAGGCAATTGATGGTAAAAAATCTGATATTGATCCATCACGATTACGTGATTACAGAGTCTACTCTGCCTGCATAAAGACTGCTTATATCAATGACAGAGGAAATAACCAGGAAAACAAAATCACCAAGGATGAGCAATCAATTTTAGTCACACTTTCAAAAGAACTGGAACTGTCTCAAGAAGAAGTCAAATTAATAAACTATTCAATCCTCCCCTTTGAAAAAGTTGATATTGAAGAAATTATAAATTACTTAAGAAATCTAGGGATTCTTTTTTATTCTAAAAAAAGTCGCATAATATATATTCCTGACGAAGTCATTGGTATCCTCAGGAAACTACGAAGGAAGGAAGTAGCAGATAAATACCTTCGAAGAGTCCTTCGACTGTTGAAAGAACCACAAATAAATAATGTTTGCAGAAAGCATACTATTAATATTAAATTAGATAAAGAAGAGAAAATAAAGAAAATCATTAAGGAAGGAATCTCATTTACATCAATTCTTTTACAGGATATTTTTAAAGATAACACCTCTTTGACCGAGAAAAAGAATTTCTTTAACGATCTGGTTAATAGTGGACTAAACATCACGCCGAATCTAAAAGGTGTTACAATTGAAGAAAAGATCAATAATCTGATTACCCATTTCGAAATGATGGACAAAGATGATAAGATCGGAATTACTCTTGATGGTTATAATAAGCTACTTATTGATTTGGGTTCCTTCCAGCCAAAACTAAACGTTATCATTAAAGAAGTTTTTGAACTTGAAGAAGAAAATGCATTGATAGGAGATTTTTTACTTGAATTAGGTGTAAAGCCAAGTGATATCATCGATTTATTATCTGAGGAAGACCTGGGAAAGTTCTGTAAAGACCGGAATATTAAGACTAGAGGAAATATCCTTCAAAATATTATAGAGGCATATAAAGACACTGAAAACATCCTTCTGGATAACTACGTAAATATTGGGTATCGTAATTACAATGCTTTAAAAGAGAATGGTATAAATATCAAAGAAAGTGAAATTGGAATTAAATTTGAGGTGTTGACGAAAACAATCCTTAGTAAACTTGGATTCCATATAGATGAGAAGCTTCGTAAAAAATTAAACACTTCTAAGGATAAGGTTGATATCATTATTAATCTGGGAAATGGAGATATCATAGTTGTTGAATGTAAGACAGTAAAAGAAAGTGGATATAATAAATTCAGTTCAGTATCAAGGCAATTAAAATCTTACTTCAAACTTGCAAATAACCAGGGACTTAAAGTCGTCAAGTCATTACTTATTGCCCCGGATTTCACAGATGAGTTTGTCGCAGATTGTGAACTGGAATACGAATTGAACCTTTCATTGATTACTGCCAATTCTTTATTATGTATTCTGAAAGGTTTCCAGAAGTCGAGGCATACTGTCTTACCATACAATTTATTAATGCGTGATGTATTATTAAAAGAGGATAGAATTCTAAAAGCTATTGAAAAATAGCAAAAAGCAGTATTTAGTACTTTTCTGAGATACTGTTAACGAATCACTCCCGCTGACTTTAAATGGCACCTAGAAAATATTCTTTTCAAATAAATACTTATCAATATGAATGAGGAAATAGTTTATTCGCTTAATAAAACCGATATGCAGACGGTTGCCCTTGAAGAATTAAACAGGGAATTAACTGATAAAGAAATTGAAGAAATCAAAGATAAAATTGCTGAAAATATAAATTGGTTTGATGCAATATCTGATGCAATAAAAGAAAAATTAAAAAAATAGTAAACGAAAAATGAGACTGGGAAAAGCTGGTAATTTTCAATTCCTCTGATCAGTCCTAGCTTTGATAAGGTTTTTAAAACTTTGAACTGACAAACTTCAACTTTGAACTTTGAACTTTGAACTTTGAACTAATTGTAGCCCTCACTCTCTCACCACCTTCCTCTGGTAATACTTGCCATTCGTAGATAGCGAAACAATATAAATCCCCGGTGCCAGGCCGGAAACATTGATATTTTTCCCATTAAACGGCACCGATTTGAGCACCACATTTCCCATCATATCAATCACTTCCAAACTATCGCAATTATCCGGGAAATCAGCCGGCAACATCAGTTTATCGCCGGTTGGATTGGGGAACAGGCGGATGATATTTACTTTCACAGGCTCGAATATATCATTGGCATAAGAGGCATACAACCATTTGTAGGCCTCGCCGAAATCCTCGCTCCAGAGGCTCTCGTTATGCTGCCCGCCGGGAATGACCGTCAGGCTGATTTCATCTTCCATAAAACCAACCAGCAACAGTGAATCCTGCATATCCATCATGTCGTTAATCGTCCCCTGCCCTTCACTGCCGCCGCACATCAGGTAAATCCGCATGGCATCCTGGCGGCCCACTCCACGGGTAAATGACCAGACGCTGTCGGAATACCAGAAAGATGGTGAGAATATGCCGGCCTTGCTGAAAACATCCTGGTACTTCAACGCGCCGTAATGAGAGATCAACCCGCCCAGGGAACTGCCCATAATGCCGGTGTATTCCCGGCCTGGAAGGGTACGGTAATTCAAATCAATATATGGTTTTAGGGTTTGTACGATAAATTCCATATACAGGTCGCCATCGCCGCCACCATAAAGCGGGTGTGCCCAGGGGGTGTATTCGGCAATCCTTAAGTCTCCCCCGTTTTCAATGCCAACGACAATAGGGACATTATAGCCTTGCTGGTACAATGTATTCAGGGTTTCGTCGACCTGCCACTCACCGGCAAAAGATGTGGAATCGTCGAACAAGTTTTGCCCGTCATGCATGTAAAGAACCGGGTAATTCATCCCGGAAGTCTCATAATCGGGCGGCAGGTAAAGCCAGATCCGCCGTGTCCGGCCAAGCTGCGGCATCTCAAAGTCATCATCCATGATATAGACATTATCGGCAGCCGTACTCCCTACCCCACTGCCCTGCGCCCAGTTGTAAATGATAATATCAACAGTGTCCCCATTTCCGTACGTGAACAACCTATTATTCAATTCTTCGCCCTGGGGTCCTTTTTCGACGGTTTCCCAGCTTCCCCGGGTGAACTTGAACTGGATCACCGTACCTTCCGTCGCTGCAGCCAATGTTATAAACCATTTCTGGTCTTCATTCTTTGCAAGAACATATCCGGCATCACCGGGGTCCCAGCCATTAAAATTCCCGGCAATGTAGAGATAGTCCTCCGGCGTAGTATAAGCAGGAAGGGAATCAATTACGAAAGTCACCTGGGAATGCACCAAGCCAGGGAGTGATAGTAAAAATAACAAAAGGAGCTTTTTCATAAGTGTCATAAAGTTGTCATAAAGTGGTCATATGGTTGTCATAAAGTGGTCATTAAGTGGTGTTCCTACAGTCTTACAGTCTTACAGTCCTACCGTCTTACAGTCTTACAGTCTTACAGTCTTACAGTCTTACAGTCCTACCGTCCTACCGTCCTACCTGCGATCTTCTCCAAAAACCCCTCCGGAATCCGCACCGGACGCCGCAGATCGTAATCGAAAGCCACCAACCCGGTGCTGCCGGTAAAAACGACCGCATCATCACTGAGCCTTCTGACAGTATAGAGCATTTCAAAAGAAGAACTGCCTACATTTTCTATACCCACATCCACGGTCAATACGTCATGAAGGTAAACCTCTTTTCTGAATAAAACATGCGCATCACGCATAATAATCCCCGGCCCGCCGATATTTTTTTCGGAAAACCCGAGAGATTCAAAAAACCGTATCCGGGCATCCTGAAAAACGAGCAGTGCTTTATCATTGCCCATATGACCGCCATAATTGATATCCCCTACCCTGATTTCGAGCGTGGTCATATTTTCTTTGGTAATCCAATCTGAATGTTGTCCCATATTCTAAGAGAATTCAATATGCAATAATAATAACAATATCGCAAATTGTTAATTTATTGTTAAATATTGATATCCAATATTTTAGTCGAATATATTTATGAACTTCGCATGAGATCTCATAATTTATTTATAATTAATTTATTGTATTGAGTTCACTCTAAAAAGAAGAATAATTAAAAATGCCACTAAATCACTAAATCACCAAATTTCACCAAACAATGATTATCAAGCAAATAACTTTGGTGGGTTTTGGAGTTTTAGTGCTTTGGTGGCAAAATTTTCACTTTTCGAACCTGACATATATAGAACAGAAAATATCATTAATCAATTTAATAAATTGAATTATGCCGAATTTTCAAATCAATGATTTTATTAAGCAACCCGGGATGCCTGAGATCATTGCAAGGGCTGAAAAAATTGCAGCATCAGGAAAGGCTTATTCAGATGTACTCGATGTTGAAGGGCACCAATATGTTGACCTGGTCCAGGGTTTCATTGAGGGAAAACCAAAATGGTATTTGTGGCTCAAAGGGCTGAGCAATATCAAAAAGATTATTTCCCTGGTGAATCAGAAACTGGGAATCAACCCCGGGATTGACTTTGAGGAATGGATCCGTGAAAACATGTCGAAAAATGGCATCAAATCAACCAAAGACCTGCAGGAATATAGAAGCAAATTTTCGATCAACGTCTTCCATAATTCCAAAGTTGTTCCCAGACTTCCTACTTTTGGGGTCAGGCTTAGTTCTTATAGGAATGAATATAAAGAGATCAGGAAAAAGATCCTGGAAGGAAGCACGGAATAAGTGTTGAGGTTTAAGTTTTAAGGTTGAGCCCCCTCTAAAAAGGGACATTTATTAAAAATGAAAAAATACTGATTATCGATAAAAATATGACTTTGGAAGATTGCAAATTCAAATTTGGTTGAAAATTGATTTGTAAAGAAAAATAATCG